>JAFYFR010000041.1 GCA_017543645.1 Bacteroidales bacterium | reverse complement strand
TTTTTATTTTTTTGCTATTTTTTTTGACATATAGGCAAGTGCCTTATTATCAATTTGTTAATTGAATTTAACTAAATTTATTCCTTTATTTTACTGCAAATATCGTGCCTTTACTTTTATTTTTATTTTCTTCCCAGCGTTTTTTTATAGAGAATTGCGTTATTTAACATATCGGTTGCCGACAAAATATAGGGGTCGTTTTGCAGGGTGTAGCGGATTTCGCCTTGTTCGTAGTAGTAACGCCTTACTATTTCGTATTCAAGTGCTTTTTTCAATTGGTCGTCGTATTTATTTATATCTGAACTTTTTATCTGTTGGATAACTTCTTTCAGAGCATCGATTCTCTTTTTTACTTCGGGCGAGTTAAAATCGCTTTGAGCGGTTTTTTCAAGAATTGCTATCTCGTCATCGGTGATGGTCTTGTAGTTGGTGAGCTGTGCTCCTGCCGATTTTTTGAGCTCTTCTATTTCGGCTTGTGATACTTTAAATTGTTCAGGTTCTACTATTGTGCCGTGTTTAAGGCGGTATTGTGTGGCGAAGTTGAAAATTATGTTTTTGTCTATCATGTTTTCTACCAAGTAGCTGAGTGTGTCGGACGTTATAGTGATGTCGGGCATGATGCCTCCGGCGTCTTTTACCGTGCGACCGTGTGCTGTTTTGAAAATCCTGATAAGCGAGTCGGGTATCGATTCGGCTTGTCCCCGACTGTTTTTGTGCGAATAGTCGAGCTTTTGTATGCAACGTCCGCTTGGTATGTAGTATTTTGCTGTGGTAATTTTGCACTTTGCATTATATATAAGGTCTTTGGTAGTTTGCACAAGTCCTTTGCCGTATGTCTTTTCGCCAATGATTACGGCGCGGTCCAAGTCTTGCAGCGCACCTGAAACAATTTCGGCAGCGGAAGCGGATTTGCCGTTAACAAGCACCACAATGGGAATTTCGGTGTCGATCGGGTTGTTTTCGGCGCGGAAGGTCTTGTTCCATTGTTCCACCCGGCCTTTCATGGCCACTATGTTTTCTCCTTTGTTGACAAAAAGGTTTACAATGTTTACCGCTTCGATAAGCAGTCCGCCCGGATTGTAGCGGAGGTCGATAACGAGCTTTTTGATTTTCTTATCCTCTTTTAGTCTTAGTAGCGCGTCCTTGAACTCTGCTGAGCAGTTTTCGGTAAAGCTCGACAGGTTGATGTATCCAATCTCGTTTTGTATAACGCCGTAGTAGGGGATGCTTTTGGTTTTGATAATTTCGCGGCGGAGTTCGATTGTCTGCGGCTGACCGTTGCGGAGTATAGCGAATTTGATATTAGTTCCGGGTTCGCCCTTTATCATCATGTTGATTTCCTCGTCGGATTTGCCAGCGGTTTCCCTGCCGTCGATAGATTTGATAACATCACCTATGAGCAGTCCTTTCTGGTCGGCGGGCGAGCCTTGTTCTATCTGTGCTATGGTATAGGCATTGTTAACAATATCTATCTGTGCGCCAATACCGGCATATTCGCCCGAGTTCATAAACCTGACATCTTCGACGAGTGATTCGGGATAGTAGACGGTGTAGGGGTCGAGGTTTTCGAGCATCTTGTCCATGGCAGTTTTGATAAGGTCTGCGCTTGAGGTTTCATCAACGTAGAGGATACGGAGGTTTTTTACAAGAGTGTGGAATATCTCAAGGTTTTTGATTAGTTCAAAGTCGTCGCCGTCGTCGTGCACCTTGAAACTGGCAAATACCAAGGCGGAGGCGGCTAAGAGAGCCGCCACAGTTATTTTGATTCTTTTCATATCGGTGAGTGTAAAAATTATTATTCTTCGGATTCTTCGGATTCGTCCCAAGCACCAATCTGTACCGATGAAAGACCGCCGTTGCTGAAAATTGCCACCATGTTGAGGTCGTCGAAATAGAGGTAACGCTCTTTGGTGCTGTCGTCTACCTCAATTTCGGGCTGTGCGGCTTTGAGGGTTTTGGCAAATTTTACCACCGCCTCTTCGGAATCGCCGAAGTGGATTTTGTTGTCGATTGCGTAGTCGGTATTGGACGTTAGAATTGACGAGAGCCTGAGAGTGTCGTCGTCCTCGTTTTTCTCGAAGACAAAATCGGTGAGAATGTCGTCGTAGAAGAGCGTTGTAGCTCCATCTTCGGTGTCGTTGTCGGTTTCGTCGGGTTCGCCGAACAGCTCTGTTATTTCCTCTATGGTCATTCCGAACTCTGCCGGTCCGATTCCCTGTCCGATAATAAGGTTGAGATTGGTTTCCATAATTATAAATTTTTTAGTGAAAAACTGTTTTTAAAACGTTCAAACTTTTGAGAGCCGCTATATTCTCGAAACGGTATCGGTAGTATTCGATGATTTTTTCGAGGAGAAAGCTGCGGTCGCTTCCTGTTAGCGGAATAAAGTCGCAAGGGATGTAGTCGTAGTCTAACATCTTGCTGAAAATTTCGCTGAAAGGCGGGATTATGGCGTGTTTTGTGTTGTCCACGTGGGATGTGAACATGCCTTTGCCGAGGTCGAAATACGGGCGCATTTCAGAATATCGGTTAGGCGGAAAGAACCCGAGGTATTTGGTAATCTGTATCAGGAACTTGAGGTGAAAATTCTTTCCTGTAACCTCGTTCTGGTCGAATAGCTTGAGGCTTTCCGCGATATAGTCGTACAGCTGCTCGTTTTTTTCCGAAAAAGAGAGCACCTTGGAGAGAAACTCGGTGATAAACATCGCCATAGCCGTCTTGTTGGTGTTAAACGGAATAGACGTGTAGGTGTACGCCGGAGCAATTTTAGAAGTGTTTTTGATTTCGGCATCGGGGGGAGCCGAAAACTCAAACTCGTTTTGAAACAGCGGCTGGCAGTAGGGTAGGGGAGATGTCTTAGTGCTTTTTGGAATCCTCACCGAAAACGCCGTCCTGCCGAACTGCTTGGTGTATGCGTTCACAATCAGCTTGTTGTCGCTGTATTTGGTGTAGCCGAGTACTATTGCGAGCGCGGTCTGTTTCATTATTCCTTAGTATAAAGTAGTTGGATGTTCGACACGTCCACATGTTTGCTTTTGGTGGCGTCGCCTTGGTCGCAAACCCATCCACGGATGGCTTTGAGATCCTTGTTCTCGTTGGTCTTGATTTTGGCGGTGAAGGTTCGCTTTATGCCGTCTTTTTTGAAACCACGTGTCTGTATAAACTCGTTGGTGCCGTCGTAGTAGTCGGCGATGATGCATAGGCGCGGATCAACAGTTCCGTCGTCGGCGTAATAAACAAAATCGGCAGAAATTGTGTATACGCCATGCACGTCGGTGGGATATTCGTAGGCGATGGGATTGGTAATTCCGTCGGTGGGCATACTGTAGAACGACTGCATATCCCAAAGGTCGTTTTTGGCCTTCTGCCTATTTTCGTCGTTCTTTTTCTTTTGGTCGTTGTCGTCTTTGGTCATTTTCTGTATCACCTTCTGGTATAGAGCTTTGTAACGCTCCGGGTGCTGCATGTACCACTCGATGGTTTCGAGAAACTCCTGTTTGGTAACGTCCGCCTCCTTGAATACGTAGTTGTAGTAAGAGATGCTGTCGGAGCGTAGCGTAGCGTCGCTGTATCCTGTAACGAACATCAGCGCGTCGGTTTCGTGCATTTTGATAACGAGGTCAACTGTCTTGCTCTCGCTAATGGGCGGTTCGTTGCCGCACGATGCCAACGAGAATACTAAAAACGCTGATACAGCCGTATATAGTTTTATTTTTTTCATTTTGTTTGTGTTGAACTATTTGGGGCAAAGGTAGAAAAGTTTTTTTATTTTTCTTTATATTTGCAGCCAATTTTGCAATTGATAATTTTTTTAACCAATGTCAGCAATATTCGGGGGTGATTTCGACTCTAAACAAAAACGCAGGATAGGCGATGTGCGCACCGTTTTTAACCATACCATAGACGAGTACGGACTTATTGCCGAGGGCGACAGAATAGCCGTAGGACTTTCGGGCGGCAAGGACAGCCTTACCCTCCTGCACCTTTTGGCGTTTAGAAAACAGGTTTTGAAAACGTCTTTTGATTTCGCCGCCGTGTATGTTAATGTGCTTAACGCCTATTATAGTATTGATTTAGATAACGTGCAAAAATTCTGTGATAATCTTGGTGTTCTCCTTATAGTAAAAAATCTTGTTCTTGAAGACGAGCGCGATGGCGAAAACCGCTGTTATGTATGCAGCCGCACACGTAGAAAAGTGCTGTTTGACTTTACCAATGAGAACGGATACAACAAGCTTGCCCTCGGACACAATATGGACGATGCCGTGGAGACACTTATGATGAATATGGTATACCACGGCAAATTCAGCAGCCTTCCTCCAAAGCTTACGATGTTTGACGGACGGCTTGAGATTATTCGTCCTATTATTAGGGTGTCGAAAACTCAAACCGCTGATTATTCAGCCCTTTATAATTTTCCTAAGATAAAGTCGGGCTGCGGCTACGAGAACCTTTCGCAGCGTTTTAGATTCCGGCAGTTTGCCGACAATCTGGAGCGGATGAACCGTGGTTCTGTTAAGAATATTTTTAACTCTATGCAGAATATCTGTCACGATTATATTATTGAATGATTTGTTTAGATAACAGTTTTTAATTTATTATTAAAATGAATATTGACTATATAATAGATAAAGCCTTGCGCAAAGTGCCGTTGACCTTGGACGAGGGTGTGTATATATATCAGAACGCGCCGTTGTCGGTGCTGAGCTTTGCCGCAAACGAGCTGAAGAATAGTTTTAAAAAACCCGAAGACCGCAACAAGGTGGGCTGGATAATCGACCGCAATATCAACCTTTCGAACATATGCGTTACACGTTGCAAGTTTTGCAATTTTTCGCGCGCAAGAAATTCGCCCGAAGCTTACGTTACCACAATGGACGAGTATAGGAAAAAAATTGACGAACTATTCAAGGCGGGCGGAAATCAGATTCTTCTTCAGGGAGGAATGAACCCTGACTTCGGACTTGAGTTTTATTGCAAATTGTTTGCGGATTTGAAAAGCGAGTTTCCCGGGCTGGTGTTGCACGCGCTCGGACCCGCCGAGGTTTCATATTTGAGCAAGACCTCGGGGATGAGTTACCGCGGAGTGTTGGAAAAACTACACGCGTCGGGTCTCGACAGTCTTCCCGGCGCGGGTGCGGAAATCCTGGCAGACCGTGTGCGCAAAATAGTATCTCCCGCCAAGTGCTCCGCCACAGAGTGGCTCGATGTGATGCACGAGGCGCACGAGTTAAATCTGCCCACCTCGGCAACCATGATGTTCGGTCATGTGGAAACTCTTGAAGAACGTATTCAGCATTTGATTTTGCTCCGTGAAACCCAAGCCCGGAAACCCGACAACAGTCAAGGTTTTGTAACCTTTGTTCCTTGGCCGTTCTGCAGCGAAGACACACGCTTGGAAAAAGAAATGGGTAAATTCGCAAAAGTTTCGGGCGAGGAATATGTCCGTTTGGTGGCGGTGAGCAGATTGGTGTTAAACAATATTGCTAATATTCAGGCGTCGTGGCTTACCGTTGGAAAACAAATAGCCCAAGTTTGTCTACATTCAGGGGCTAACGACTTCGGATCCATCATGATGGAGGAGCATGTGGTTTCGTCGGCGGGCGCAAAGTATTCGTTGGATTCAAACGAAATGATAGCCGCCATCCGCGAAGCCGGATTTATCCCTGTGCGACGAAATAGCAGGTACGAGTTTGTGGAATAATTTTTTTTCTTTTTATTATAGTTTTTATATATTTGCCTTTGATATTAACAAAATTTTGAACCTATGAGAACTATTACAAGAGCTAAAACCATACTGGCACTTTCGGTGTGCGGTATGATGATGTATGGAAACCTTTCTGCGTAAAGTATTAGTGCATCTTTGCAAAATGTTAGTGCAGGACCCGATCAGCACTTGTGCGGTGGCACGGCGGTGCTTTCCGCTACCATTGCTTCAAACGGGGAAGTAGGCACATGGTCGGAGCCTACCGGCAGAGTTACTTTCGACGACCCGCACAAAAACAACACCATTGTCCGAGGCATTCCCAACGGCGAATCAGTTTCGCTTACTTGGACTGTTACACGGGACGAGAAAATTGTTGGCGAGGACTATGTTTTTATCTTCAACGAAAAACCAATTGTCCTTTTTACTCAAGGCCGGCAAGACAACCAAGAAACCAAACAACAAAGCATCCACCATTACGGTTGCGGATTTGAATGTCGGCGAAACTACTGTTTGGCTGACAATCTCCAACACCAAATACGACAATTGTATTTCGGAAGGCTCAATGGTGGTAGTTAACCAAACCCTTAATCCCAAGGTAAAAGCCGAAGTACTTACTACTGCTAACTCGAGCGTGGTGCTTGTGGCCGACGAACCGCCTGCCAACGCCACCAAACATTTTTGGCAGATTGTGGAATCTGCTCCTGATGCCACTCTCGAAAATGCAGACAGTAACGAAACCATGGCGCACAATCTCCGTGAGGGTATCAACAAATTTAAGTGGGTGCTGCAAAACGATGATTGTGCCGATGCCGTGGACGTAACCGTTACCAAAACCACCGTCCCACACATTCCGACGCCCGAGCTGCGGGACGGATTTTATCAGCTTGCCACCACCGAGAATTTCAATTGGTTTGTAGACCAAGTTAACAGCGGCAATACCAAAATTAATGCCATGCTTATTAAAGACATTGTGATTAACGCCGATTGCCTCAGCCACCTATCGCTGAGCAAAAAAGACAACGAGGAGTTTGATATTGTAGAATGGCAGCCGATAGGCACTCCTGATAATCCCTACGAAGGCACTTTCAACGGTGGAGGTTACTCCATATCCGGACTTTACATCAACAGCGATACCGACGACAATGTGGGACTCTTTGGCACTGTCGGCGAGGACGGAACCGTTAAGAACGTTGGCGTGTAAGACTCTTACATAAAGGGCGACGAAAATGTGGGCGCAATCTGCGGCAACAACCAAGGCACTATCCTCAACTGCTATAACACATCCATAGTGCAAGGCAACGAAAACGTGGGCGCAATAACAGGCGCGCTTACAAAATCTGGCGAGGTGGCAAAATCTTTGGTAGAGGGCGCGCCATCAGAGTTTGTTTTGGAAGTGTTCAACCTTGATAACGTCCTTCCCGGTGTTGACCACATAACCGCACCGGCAACTCCGACAATCCGCATACGCTGGTTAGAGAGGTTTCTGGCAGAGATGTCCGCATTTGGAGCTTTTCCAACATCATTGTGGTCGACAATGCCGATGAGAACATCTTTGTTATCACATCTTCGGGCGTTACTACCAAAATAGTATCACCCGAATCTTCACGCACCGAAATCCGCATCCTAAATTCGGGTATTTACATTGTAAAAACCGGAAAGGTTTCGCAGAGGGTGCTGATACAATAGAATTTTTTTCATGATATTTTTGTGCCACAAAACAATACTGATTTTTGCAGCTTTTTTTGCTCTTATATGTCTTTGTATTATTTTTTTACGTACATTTGTATTTATATAAAAAAAGAATAGTAATCTTAATAACTTAGAGTTTATGAAAGTATATAAACAAGCCAGATGCCTGTTGGCACTGCTGGCAATTAGTATGACGTATGGTAATCTTTACGCACAAGAACCTGAAATATATCTTTTTGGAAACGACGTTGGTACTGGTAATATATGCGGACCTTATTCAAAAATTGCAGTTCAGAATTTGCCTGTTGGATATACAGTCGTTTGGTCTGTCGAACATGGTTCGGGGCAGATTAAAAACAACACATCATCTGAGACTTCTGTTGATAATCTTGATAGTTCACCTACTGAAATAAAGGTGGATTTATACTCAGATGGTGTTATAAAGCAAACTTTAACTCAAATTCTAACGAACATTAAGCCACCTGAAATTGTTGTTGAAGATGATCAAATTGAAACCTGTACCGGAAGTGCCAGTTTGGAATGGAATAACTACAGTCCAGATTGCGAGTGTTGGTGGTCGACAAAGGGTGCTGGTACTATTACTCACCCAAGCTCCGCCTATACAAGTATTTCTTCTATACCAGCTGGATCTTCTGAACAAGTTAGTCTTAAGGTTTTTAATTATGGCTATGAAACCTGCTATCAAGAAAAATTTCTTACGGTTACCAATAATCAGGTTATAGTTGGCACTTCGCCTCAGGAAGTATACACTTGCGACGGCACGTATAATTTAGTTGCCGAGGACCCTGCTATAAAGAACGGCAGCGGTGCGTATGGTATTTGGGTGCCTGAGAATGAAGATGGTAGTTCAATAGAAAACAGATCCAGTTGCAATACTATAGTTAGTGGAATACAACCGAACTATTCTGCTAAATATAGATGGAGTGTACATAAAGGGAATTGTGAAGAAAATCAGATAATTATGGTAAAATCATTTCAGCTTAAAAATGTTTATGCTGGCGAGGATAAAACTATCTGCGGATCTGTAACCGAAGTGGGAGTTCATAATAGTGAACATTTATTTGGTCAATGGAGTGTTGTCCCAGAAAATAATTCTATTTGGATAGCCAGTCCTGATATCAATTTTTCTTATGTTGATTATCTTCCCAAAGGATCTACCACCTTACGTTGGACTGTGTCTAACGAGCATTGCTCTGCTTTTGATGATGTTGTAATTACTAATAATCAGGTTCAGTTAGGAGCACTACCCGCTGAAAAAATTACATGCTACGATAGAGATACCGTGTTTGTAGAAGACCCTATTATAAAAAATGGTTCGGATGCTACAGGACAATGGAGTAAATATGACTATAGTTTACCTGTGATTCTTGGCAATCTTGTTGACTGCAGCCGTAGCAAAATGATGATTGTTAGTAATTTGGGTCATCACGGTATGGAAAACCGATTAATATGGACAGTAACTCGTGGAAGTTGTGAAGCTTTTCAAATTATCAATATTAAAAGCTATAAGGTGGAAACTAACGCCGGACCTGATGAAACTGTAGTAAAACCTTATGTTGTTCTTCACGGTTCCATAGCCGATGGCGAAACCGGCACTTGGAGTGTTGTACCTGAAAATAATGCTATTACTATTTACAGTCCTCACACCATCGATCCCTATGTTGAGCATATTCCCATAGGCACTACCAAATTCCGTTGGACAGTTACTAATGGGCATTGCTCAGCTTTTGATGATGTTGAGGTTACATACAATCCACCTGAGATTGACGCACCCTCGGAGGTTTGTGGCGATGAGGTTGTTATATCAGTAAAGAATCTTGGTAATGATTATGGACATTGGGAATTGAGTAATAGTAATGTGGTTTTAGAACCAAGTTACTTACCCAATACTAAGGTTTCTAATCTTCCAATGAACGAGAGTGTTACACTTACATGGCATTTGCAAGATGGTAGACAAGTGTCTAAAACGATAACCAATATCAGAGCCAAAGCTGAAATTATAACCCCCCGTAACCAAAACTATCAGATTTCTTCAAACTGCAAAGATAATGTAATGTTGAGTGCTCTCCTCCCTGGTGGTTATGCTGGCACATGGAACAAAATATCCGGCAAGGCTAACTTTAGTAACGGACTTGTAAACAACACCACCACTATGCTTGAAAACATCGGTACCGACCCCGTGGTGGTTAAGTGGAGTTTATATAAGGAAGGTCATAGCGACTGTGTTACTTCTACATCTGTTGAGGTTGTAAGCAATTTACCATTGTTTGGCAGCATTACCAAGGACACCGAAACCTGCTCCGACCAAATTACCCTCACCGCCGACAACCCGACAATCCTCAACGGCAGTTCGGCAACTGGTCTTTGGCAAAAAATCTCTGGTAATAGTAACACAGACCTTGGTAATAAACCCTCGATAGTAGCCAACCTGAACGAAGGTACCAACAAGTTCAAATGGATTGTATCAAATGGTATTTGTAATGACGAAAAGATTGTTACCATTACCAGCAAAGCCCTTCATCCCACAGTGCCAAACGCAGATATCACCACTACCAACTCACGTGCTGTGGTGGTTGCCAACAATCCGCCGTCCAAAGCCAAAGAATATCACTGGGAGACGGTTTCGGCAGGTGAACACACCACTATCATGCCATCTACTGCTCTTGAGGCCAAGGTTCGTTATTTGAAAGCCGGCACCAACACCTTTAAATTTGTGGTATCTAACGATGACTGTGATGCAGCAGTTGAGGTGAGGGTTAAAAACGACAACTTGGTAAAGAGCCTCAGCGCATCGGATATCAAAATCCAGCTTTCAAAAACCTCTTACACATATACAGGTGCGGCGTTTAAGCCTGACGTAACGGTAAAGGACGGCTCTGAAGTGCTCGAACTTACCAACGACTACACTATATCTTATAAGGACAACATTGCTGCCGGTACAGCCAAGGCGGTAATCACGGGCGTGGGCAACTATTCAGGCGTTGTGGAAAAGGAGTTTACCATTGCGTCAAAAACTTCCACAGCTACTTGTCAGTTAGATAAATCTACCTTCGCTTACACTGGCTTGCCTATAAAACCCACTGTTACCGTTAAGGTAGGTAATGAGACTATTCCTTCCGAACAATACACCGTAGCGTACAGCAACAACACCAACGTCGGAACAGCCTCGGTAACAGTAACAAGCAAATCAGGATTTAACTACACGTTTAGTGCTGTCAAAACCAATTTTACCATATCAAAAGTTCCTCTCACCGTTACCGCCAAGAACAATACCGTTACCTACGGCAATTCACCAAAGAACGCCGAAGTAACATTCTCCGGCTTTGTCAACAACGAGAGCAACGATGTTCTCTCTGGCACTTCCGCATACACATACAGCTACAAGGTTGGCGACAACGTGGGCGAGTACACCATCACTCCCGGAGGTCTTAAAGCCGATAACTACGAAATCTCATACGTTGCAGGCAAGCTGACAGTAACGCCTCAGTCTATTGTAAACGCCTCAGTTGATTTAAAACAGACACAACTGTATTACACCGGCGACCCCAAGACTCCCTCGCTGTCGGTATCTAACGGCGGCGTAACCCTCACTGCCGGCACCGACTACTCCGTAGAGTATGCCGACAACTTGAACGTGGGCACAGCCAAGGCGACTATCACTGGCAAAGGTAACTATACTGGCGTTGTTGAAAAAGAGTTTACGATAGAACCCAACACTGCCAATGCTGTATGCAAGTTTGAAAATGCACCTTATACCTATACCGGCTCGCCTATAGAACCTTCGTTTGCAGTAAAGGTTGGCGAGGAGACCATTCCTGCCGACCAATACACATTTGAGTTCAGCAACAACACCAACGCCGGCACAGCCACTGTAACCATCACCGGCAAGTCGGGATTTAACTACGACTTAGGCACTTTTGAAGCCAATTTCACCATTGGCAAAGCCCTCCTCACCGTTACCGCCCTCGACACGTGTGTAAACTACGGCAAGATGCTTGAAGCAGATTCCATAAGTGTTTCGGGCTTTTTGGGCGACGATGACGAAAGCGTGTTGGAAGGCGCACTTAAGTTCGATTTTGGCTACCATCCTGGCGATGATATAGGTGAATACATCATTACCCCGAGAGGTCTCCAAGCCACCAACTACGAATTTACATACGTTCCGGGCAAGCTGACAGTATTGCCGATGTCGATAGAGAATGTTGTGTTGGAATTTGCGCTTTCGCAACTGCGCTACACTGGTGACCCTTTGACCCCATCGCTGTTGGTATCAAACGGCGGCGTAACCCTCACACCCGACATCGACTACACTGTAGAGTATGCCGACAATGTGGAAGTGGGCACAGCCAAGGCGACTGTAACTGCCAAAGGCAACTACAAAGGCTCGGTTTCCAAAGAGTTCACAATTCTCGAACCCCAAAAGCCTTACCTAAGCTTTGAGCCCGGACAGGAGTTCACATACAGTGGTTCTGCTATAAAACCCGCCGTAGTGGTTATGCTCGGCGACAATCCTATGGATGAGTCGAATTACATTGTTACCTACACCGACAACACCAACGCTGGAACAGCTTTAATCAAAGTTGAGAACAGTGATGATTCCGATATCGAGTTCAGTTTCGACGCTTCGTTCACCATTTTGCAAGCTTCGTTTACCGATGCGCAAGCTGATCCGGTTCAGTCTCCCGTAGGATACACCGGCTTCCCGCTTTATCCCGATTTTGATGTTACTTTCGGTGATTCTACCCTCGTGGTTGGCACTGACTACCTCATATCGTTTGCCGACAATGTGGAAATCGGCACTGGTACTGCCACCCTCACCGGCATGGGCAACTACCAAGGCACAATAACTAAGCAGTTTGAAATCAAGTTGCTTCCTACCTCACTCACTTTCACTGCCCTTCCAAAACTTCAGTACGCAGTTGACGAGGAATTCGACACCAACGGCGGTGAGCTCCTTTTGGAATACAGCGACCACACCACCGAGCAAATCAGCTTGGCCGATGCCGCTATTTCGGGCTTCGACTCTGAAAAAATAGGTCCTAAGAAAGTTGTAGCCACCTACAAGGGTGTGTCAGCCTCACTCTCCGTCACTGTTGTTGAACAAGAGAAGATCAGCCAGATGGTTCCTGAGCAGGAGAACGGTGTAAATCAGATTTCCTCCCCCGAACAACTCTTCTGGTTCATAAATCAGGTAAACAATGGCAACACCAAGTTGGATGCCGCTCTTACTCAGGATATCGTGATTAACCAAAATTGCCTCAACCGCCTGTCGCTCACCAAAAAGGATAACGACGAGTTCGAGCTGATAGAATGGCAGCCTATTGGCACGCTCGAAAACCCATTCGAAGGATCGTTCAACGGACAGGGTTACACTATTTCGGGACTTTATATCAACAGCAATACCGAGAACAATGTGGGACTATTTGGTGCAGTGGCAGAGACTGGTACGATAAAGAACGTCGGCGTTGTGGATTCGTATATCAAAGGCGACGAGAACGTAGGCGCGTTGTGCGGTAGCAACGAAGGCACCATAGTCAACTGCTACAACACCTCAATAATCCAAGGTAACGACAACGTAGGAGCGATAACAGGCTCTGTTGCCAAAGAGGCGGTAGTAGCCAACAGCTACAGCGTAGGCAAGGCCACTACCACCGCTGGCGAGGAGAAAGGCGTAAGCGGTGTGGCATCGGAGAAGGTACAAAACTGTTTCTATCTCACCGAGAAGGCTAACAACAAAGACGCACAAGCTAAAATCGCTTCCGAATTCAAATCTGGCGAGGTAGCTAAAACTCTTGTTGAAGGCGCAAAGACATTGGCTGAGGAAAAAGAAAACAATCCAGTCTTTGTTTTGGAAGTATTCAACGTCGACGTTGTTCTTCCCGGTGTGGAAGAAATCACGATTTCTGATCCAATCCCAGAACCAGAAGAACCAGAAGAACCAGAGGAACCAGAAAACCCCGAGAATCCTGAAAATCCAGAAAACCCCGAGTATCCTGAAAATCCTGAAAATCCCGAGACATCAGTTACCGAGGTTTCTAACAGCAATGTACGCATCTGGAGCTATGCCAACACCATCTTCGTAGAAAACGCCGGTGAGGACATCTACGTGATTTCGCTCTCTGGCACAACCATCAAGAAGGCATCTCCCGAATCGTCGCGCATCGAAATCAGCATCTCCAACCCTGGCATTT
>JAFYFR010000040.1 GCA_017543645.1 Bacteroidales bacterium | reverse complement strand
TTTCTCATCGTTTACAAGACATAGGGCGTATACATCCTTCAAGTCGCCGAACGACATTCCTTTTGCCAGCTGCTTGGTATACACCGACGCGGCGTTGAACAATGTGCGGGCAAAAAACTCGGTGTTCCATACCGACTGCATCTCCACGATGAAGCTTCGGTTGAGGTTGTCGGTGCAGTAGACATCCACTATGGAGTATTTCTTGCCCGGATTGTCGGGAATGTTTTCGGTAGACATATACTCCACCGACTTAATCTCCATACCGTCGGGCAAGGGTAACAGCGCGTTCAAAAGGCTCATAACCAAATGCTTGTGCTGTCCGAATATTTTCTTGAAGGTCAAATCCGCCTTCGGGTCAAGGTATTTCGGCATAGTTGCAATCGTTTTGTTTGCTTCAATGCAAAGATAGTTGTGTTTTTATACGATTCGCAAAGTAAGAAAGTTTTTTTTTAAATACAAAAACATTTTTTACATACATCCGGCAAGCGCGATACTTTCGCTTTCTACATTGCGCCCCATAAACACCGAAGCAGAGCGGTTGAATATTGCGCTGTCGTCGGTGGTGAAATATCTGATAGATGAATTTTTGGATAATCGGGCATCTATTTCGGGATGACGGCAGAGATAATCGCGTAGGCTCTGCGCCACAATTTCGTTTTGCTTAACTATTGAAACACCGACAGGCAAAAATTTTTTGAAGCTATTGATTAACAGCGGATAATGTGTGCAACCGAGAACAATGGTGTCGATTTCGGGGTCTTGACAAAATAGCGCGTCGGTGTATTTCTTTACAAAATAGTCGGCACCCGGAGTGTCGATTTCGTGATTTTCAACAATAGGCACAAGTAACGGACACGCTTGCTGATACACCTTTATATTAGGAAAAAGCTTTGCAGTTTCTAAAATATACGACTGCGAGTTTACTGTGCCCTGTGTGCCAAGTACGCCCACCTTGTTGGTTTTGGTAATGTTACCGAGCATTTCGGCAGTGGGGCGTATTATGCCGAGAACGCGGTTTTGAGGACAATATTTAGCAATATAATCTTGCTGAATAGTGCGGAGAGCCTTGGCAGAGGCTGTGTTGCAGGCAAGCACCACCAAAGGACAGCCGAGTTCAAAAAGTTTTTTCACAGCCTGCAAAGTATAGTTGTAGACAGTGGCAAACGAACGCGAACCATACGGAGCACGGGCGTTGTCGCCAAGAAACACATAGTCGTAATCAGGCATAAGCTCCACAATCTTTTTGAGGATAGTGAGACCGCCGAAACCCGAATCAAAAACTCCTATCGGTGCAAATTTGCTCATCTACAATATAATAGGGGAACAAGACGACTTGCCGCCTCATTCCCCGATAATGTCAAAATATCAATAATTATATACCAAGTTCTTTTTTCACAGTGCTTGTGAGGTCGGTGCTGAGTTCGGTATTGATAAAGAGCACACCGTTTTTGTCGAAAACGTAGATGTAACCTCCTGTGGTGGCAACTTTCTTAACAGCATTGTCGATTTTTTCCATTATGGGTGCGTAGAGTTCTTTCTGCTTGTTTTGGAGCGAAACTTGTGCGTTTTGCTCAAATTTTTGGATACGCTCCTGCAACTGCATTATTTCCTGGTATTTATCAGCTTTTATAGCTTCGCTCCATTTTTCAGCTGCCTGAGGAGCAAGGTTTTCGTTTTCTTGAAAAGCCTGAACTTTGGCCTGATACTCCTGACCCATAGCCTGATACTGAGTGTCGAATTTTTTAGATTCGTTTTCCAAAGCAGTTTGGGCGGCTTTGGTGTCGGGAAGGGCTTGTATAATGGCCTCGCTGTCGATATGTCCGAATTTCTGGGCAGACACGAAATTGGCGCTGCAAAGTGTTACTAATGAGATTGCTAATGCTATTATCTTCTTCATAATTAAAAAATAGTAAAATGATTATTTGATAATTTTATTTAATACTACGTCGCTTTCATCATATTTTTCGTTGGCATAGATGATGTCGCCTGTTACCTTGTCGAAAATATAGTCGTAACCAGCGTCGGCGGCTACGCTTTTGAGTGCGTTGTACACGTTGTCTTGGATAGGTTTGATAAGTTCCTGACGTTTTTTGGCGAGTTCGCCGTTAGAGCCGAAGTATTTTTTCTGCAATTCTTTTGCCTCTTTTTCCTTGGCAATGATTTCGTCTTCGCGTTTCTGCTTGGTGGCGTCAGGAAGGATGTCAACCTCTGCCTGATATTTTTTGTACATTTCGTCGAGCTCTGCAAATTTTCTCTCCACCTCGGCCTGCCAGTCTTTGGAGAGGTTGTCGAGCTTGGTCTGCGCCTGCTGGTACGCCGGAATCTTCGACAAGATATATTCGGTGTCTACGTGCGCGAATTTCTGTGCAAAAGTAGTGCCTGCTACAAGCACTGCCGCTAAAAGTAAAAACAATCTTTTCATTTTCTTTGAATTTTGAGGTTAGTATTATTCTGTTTTAAAATGTTGGTACTATCTTTTACGGTTAAAAGCCTCGTTTAGTCGTTAAAAACTATGTTATTAAGTTAAAAAAACTTAGAAGTTTTGTCCCATTGTAAATTGGAACGTGCTTCCGCTAACTTGCATCGTTCCTTCTTTCATCACCTTGTCGAAACCCCATCCCCAATCGAGACCGAGCATACCGAGCATCGACATAAACACTCTTATACCCACACCGGCTGAACGGTAGACGTTGAACGGCTGCATCTGGTTGATTTCTTTCCAGCAGTTGCCGCCCTCGACAAATCCGAGCGCAAACACCGTAGCTGACTCGTTGAGAGTGATGGGGTGACGAAGTTCCAGTGTATATTTAACATACGAGTTGCCACCGTCAGAAATAGTTTCGGCGTCATATCCGCGCATACCAATCACATCCTTGCCGTAGGTGTAGTAGTTCATACCGTCGCCACCCATAGTAAAGCCTTGGAACGGCGAGTAACCAAGTTCGCGGGTAAAGAATCCGCTGATACCCATCTGCATTTTGGTATGCAGCACAAGGTCGCCTACGAGCGGTGTGAACGTCTTGGCCTCGAATCCCCATTTGTGATACTCCACCCATTGCCACTTAACCGAGTCGGCTATCGACTTGTAGTCCTTGTTGTTGAGTTTGGAGTAAGGCGGAGTGATTTCGAGAGAAAGGCTGAACGAAGATCCACGGCGTGAATATATAGGAGCGTCGATGCTGTTGCGCGAGAACACTGTCTTGAGGGCAATCTCGTTAGCCACACCGTCGGCATCGAGTCCGTCGAAATATGGATAGTTCTGAAGTTTGTAACGCTTGTACTGAATCTCCTCGTAGAGCGAGAAGTTGTTATCAGGCCATTTCAAGCGGCGACCGAAACCTACCGCGCCGCCAACCACCTGCATACGGTAGTTGAGATAGCTTGAATAGTGTAGGTAATTAACATCTGTGTAATAGAAACTTACCGAGAGGGAGTTACGCCTGCGTCCGCCGAGCCAAGGCTCAACAAACGAGATGCTGTATGTCTGGTAGTATTTGCCGTTGCTCTGGAACGAGAGGCTGAGTTTTTGACCGTCGCCACCCGGAAGAGGGCGCCACGAACTTTTATCAAAGAAGTTTTTGGTGGAAAAGTTGTTGAACGTTACGCCGAGACGACCCACAAACGAGCCGCCGCCCCATCCTGCCGAAAGTTCAAACTGGTCGTTGCCTTTTTCGGTGAGTGAGTATCCAATGTCAACTGTGCTGTTGTTGTAGTCGGGCGAAGGTGTGGGGACAAGCTTTTCAGGGTCGAAATTACCGAGGTTGGCAAGCTCGCGCACAGAGTTGATTATGTCGGTACGGCTGAAAAGCTCGCCCGGCAATGTGTAAAGTTCGCGGCGCACCACATGGTCGTTGGTGCGGTTGTTGCCCGAAATATTAATACGGTTGATATATGCCTGAGGACCTTCAACAATCATGATTTCCACGTCGATACTGTCGTTGACCACAGCCACCTCGCGCGGCATTGCACGGAAAAATAGATAGCCGTCGTCTAAGTAGACATTTCCAACAGCGTCCATATCGTTGTTGAGACGGTCGTCGAGGCGGTTCTGGTCGTAAAGGTCGCCTTTCTTGATATCGAGCTTGCGCTGCAGAAGGTCGGTGGCGTATTTGGTGTTGCCCACCCACGATATTGAGCGGTAATAGTACTGGTGTCCCTCCTCCAAGGAGATTTTCAGGCCCACCAGCTTGTCGGACAGACGGTAAACCGAGTCGCCAAGTATCTGAGCGTCACGGTATCCGTACTTGTTGAAATTCTTTATTAGCTTAACTTTGTCTTCCTCAAACTTGCTTCTGATAAACTTTGAAGGCTTAAACATACCGTACCAGCGTTTGCGCTTGGTGTTTTTGAGCGATTTGCGCACCTTCTTGTCGGAAAAGCTGACGTTGCCTTCGGGAATTATCTCCTTGATTTTTACTTTATGACCTTTGTCTACGTTGATAATCAGCTTTACAACATTCTGCATCATGGTGTCGGGCACTTGCGTAATCCTGACTTCCACATTGTAGAAACCTTTCTCGTAAAAATGCCCCTCGATGATATTTTTTGTGTTGGTGATAACGTGCTCGGTAACTTTGGTGCCGGGTGTGAGCTTGACCTTTTCTTTCACATCGTTACGTTCGCCGCTGCGCAGCCCCTTGTACTCAACTGTGGAGAGTTTGGGACGCTCTTCGAGTTTAATGTCCAAATAGACATTATCGCCTGATATTGAAGCTATTCCGATACTTACATCCGAGAACAAACCCTGTTTCCAAAGTTTTTCGATACTGCGCGAAATCTGATCGCCCGGAATTCGGATGCTCTGTCCTACTTTCAGACCCGAAATCTGAACAATGGCCTGTTTGTTGAGAAATTTAACACCCGAAACCGTTATTCCACCGATAACATAGTCTTTCGGAGCGTCGTAATTAACGCCGGTTTGTGCGTTGGCGGATAAAAATGATGTCAGAACAAATATAAAAATAAGCAGTTTGCTTTTCATCTGTAGTAGTATAATATGTAGTAAGTAAAGTGTTCGTATAACTCCCTCATCATAAAAATGAGTATGCAAATCTAATATAAATTATTTTAACATCGCAATTTGTTGTGAAGTTTTCCCAAATCTTCTTTCGCGTTGCTGATATTGGTAAATTGCTTCAAAGAACTCTTCTTTTGAAAAATCAGGCCAGAGCACGTCTGTGAAGTACAATTCGGAATAAGAAATCTGCCAAAGGAGGAAGTTGGAAATACGCAGCTCGCCGCTTGTGCGTATAAGCAGTTCGGGGTCGGGTATGTCTTTGGTATAAAGATATTTGCTAAAAGCCTCCTCCGAAAACTTGTCGATATCGAAAGGATTGTCCTTGTATTGGTGAAGAATATTTTTAACAGCGGTGACAATTTCGTTACGGCTGCCATAACTGAGAGCCACAACAGCTGTAAGACCTGTGTTGTTCTGAGATTTTTCCACAGCCTTGTTCACCGCAGCAAAAACGTCGGGAGGCAGCAACGAGATGTCGCCGATAATTTTTAAACGGATATTGTTTTTGATAAGGTCGCCCAACTGAGAGGCTATCGAACTCATCAACAGCGACATAAGTCCCGTCACTTCGTCTTTAGGCCTGTTCCAGTTCTCCATGGAGAACGCATATAGAGTGATGTATTTAACACCGATTTCAGCGGCGGCTTCCACTGCTGCTCGTGCGGCTTTTGCGCCCTGATGGTGTCCTTCCAATCTGTCCTTGCCCCTTTGTGCCGCCCATCGGCCGTTACCGTCCATGATAACTGCCACATGCTGCGGAATTCTGTTTCTGTCGAGTTTTTCTTTTATTGACATTTGATTTTGAATAGTTTACTAATTATATGCGCCGCACCTCTGCGATTTGGAGCTACCCACCTCTAACGACAGCACCGCACCCAAAAACGAGTACATATCTGTATTGCCGAGGAACGAACGCTGCTTGGTGTATTCCACGCCGTACTGAGGGTCGTAAAGGTCGTCGTCGATATGGTCGAGCATATCGGTGAAGAGTTTGCGGTATTTCCACTCAAGCGACAGTGTGAATTTCTTTGTTGGACTGATTTTTACACCGAGTCCGAAAGGAATGCAGAACTGCAGACCTTCGTGAGGAAACGCTCCCACAGCCAATCCCGGGCCAGCGGCTATGTATGGTGATACAAAACGTGTTTGAGAACCTTTTACCAACGGAAGAAAATTGAACTCCATCTGTAACGACAGCTCAATAACCTCGTTTTCAAACTTGGCGTTGCGGGCGTTCTGGTAAGGATTGTTAAAATCCGAGTCGCTGCCCACAAATTTCATCCTCAGTGCCTCAAACGAAAGCGCGAGCCTGCTGTTGAATCCGTGACGGATATTAGCGCCTACTGCCAGCTGAGGCTTGTAAAAAGGCTGCACGGGACAAATCTCGCCATTGTAGTAGCATGTACCCACCACAACGCCGATTTCGTCAAACTGGTATACGTCGCGCGCTTGCGAATAAGCCTCTGCCGACACTAACGCAACCGCCAATATGGTTAAAATCTGTTTCAAAACTGCTATTTTTTGATGCGCAAATATACATGAAACTTTCTGTATACGGTATTTAAAAAAACTTAAAAATGATTTCATAAGCCAAAACGTGTTAGGTGTTAATTGTTCTTTTAGTCCATAAGACTATTTATAAAACTTGTTTTAAAATGATTTATTGCTCAAAAACGCTATCATTTTGCCGGAGCATTAAACGGCGGCACTACAAGTTTAACGAAATCAACATGAATAGGGTTTTCCTCTACGGGCTTTTCTAACCGAATTGGGAAAAAACTTTTTGTTTTGATCCACGAGGCTATGCTGTCCATCCACATTGTGCCTGCGGGACGGTCGGGATGTGCCACATCACCTTTTATCCGGGTAAATTTTAAGTTTTTGGAGAGAAAAAACTGACGTGGTCCGAATTTTTTCATCAGCATATTGTTTATGCCGGTATCTTCCTTCCAGTTCGGGGGACCAATCCATATAGTGGGTATTCCGTGAGTCTGCATTATAATGCGGTCAACATTGTTGACACGCTCGGCGGCGTTGCGCACAAACATCTCGTTTGCTCCTATTACAAAAAGTATGTACGACGGCTTGTACAGGTTAACAAAATATTCGAGCGTGTCGCAGTTGGCGTATGTTTCGGTGGTTGCGCTCACCCATGTTACCACGTTGAGATCGTGATGGTTGTAGTTGCAATAGTTTTGCACACGGAACATCAGCGAGTAAGCCATGCTGTCGCCGATGAGCAGTATATTCTGCTTGGTAGTGTCGGTACGGGGTATGGTGTCGCGACGGTTGGTGCGGACCTGCGAAACCGCCGAATTGCTTACAATGCGCGGCGAAAGATAATTAATGTATATATATATAAAGGTGCAGATTGCCACCACCAACGCCAATATTGCTACCGCAGTTTTGCCTTTTTTCATTTTGTTTATTGCAGTTAATTATGTTAGTATAGTTAAGTTTCTAAAAATCTGTCTTTTACACCAAGAATCAAAACATCGTCGGTCTGTTGGCGACCGTTTTTCCACGATTCCAAAGCCGAGGCAAGCATATCCGACTGCTGCGGCATAGACTTATCCTGCATACTCATAATCAGTTGTTTGAGATTGCCCTGCGAATATTTGCGCCCGTTGTCGCCCCCGAGCTGGTCTTGAAAACCGTCGGAAAACATATATACTGACATTCCTTTTTGGTTCTGTATAGTGTGATTGGTGTAAACCGAATCGATACTGTCGGCGAACGATGCCCCAATTGAGTTGTTATCGCCTTTAATTTCAACACATTCGTCATTACAAACAGCCCAAACAGTATGGTTGGCGGCGGCAATGGTAATTTCGTTTGACTCATTGTCGAAACGGCATAGCGAAACATCCATTCCCTGGTCGGAATCGCGGTACTCCGCATCGTGCGACCACGCTTTAATCATCTCCACATTCATCATGCCAAGTATCTGGGCGGGACTTTCCACCTTCTTTTTGTTAACAATGTCGTTGAGCAGCGAATTAGCCACCACGCTCATCAACGCGCCCTGCACGCTATGCCCTACGCAGTCAATTACCGCGAGAAAACGATAACGCCCTGTGTTTGAAAACCAGTAGAAATCGCCGCTCACCACGTCGCGCGGCTCAAAAAACACAAAACTCTCCTCAAAATTGGTCATTATCATCCGACGGTTGGGGAACATTGCTTTCTGTATATGGCTTGCAGAGCTAATGCTGTCGATAATTTGGTTGTTCTTGCGTTCAAGCTCGTTGCGCTGCGACTCTATCTGCTGGGTTTTAGAATTGAGAATGCGGTTCTGAAGTTTCACGGTCTCATAGGTTTCGAGCAATTCGCTGTTGGTAGCCTCAAGACGGCGGTTGGCGCGGTTACGGTCAAAAAGCACTTTGACAAGCAGCATCAACAGCAACATGATTATTGAAATAACAATCACTGCGGAAGTCTTGAACCTTTCGGCTGCGGCTATTTCGGTCTCCTTCTGACGGACTTTCAATTCAGCGAGCTCGCGCTCACGGCTAAGGAGCTGCATTTCGAGCCTCATCTGGTTGTTGAGCATCTCCACACGGTAAAGCGAGTCAAGAGTCTGCTGTTTCTGAAGCTCGAGCGCAAGCAGTTTACGCTCCTTGTCTATCACCTCGTTTTCCACACTGTGAAGCTCGTTCTGAGTCGCCTGCTTAGATTTCAAAAGCTCCTGCTCGTTGATGCCTTGTTCCGCCTGACTGTACAGTCGTGTGTATTCCTGACTTTTCTGCGTATCGCCCATGTCGGCATAAATTTGCGCGGCAATCTGGCAGCAACGGCATTTCAAAAGGTTGTTTTCTATTTTGTTGGCTACCGAAAGAGCCTCCTCGATATACTCAAGAGCCTTGGCGTTGTTCTTTTTTGACAGTTGCACCGCCGAAGCGTTGATAAGCGACAACACGGTCTCCTTTTGCAAACCGGCATTGCGAGCAAGGAGGACACTCAGTTCGGCATAGCGTATCGCCTCGTTGTATCGCTGTTGCTCGCAGCAAATCATGCCTAAATAGTCGTTGACGCTGATTTCGGTTTTTACATCTCCGAGCGCGCTTGCCAAACTCGCCGCACCGTTAAGGTGCGACAAAGCCTCATTGTAATGTTTTGAATACCAATATACAAGTCCGAGATTGATACGCGCCTCGAGAATATCATGCTGATTACCGCTTTCAATGGCATACATATACTCCTGGCGGCTGGTTTCTATATCAGAATCAGCCGCTTTGACATCAGTCTGAGCACAAACATACTGCGCCGACAATAGTATAATTGTAATTAATATTAAACGTAACACCAAAATTGGATTTATTCTCACCTACAAAAATACTAAAAACCTGAAACAGCCAAACCTCTTTACAAAAAAATTGTTGCAATAAAGGCAAAAAACTTATGCATATTCAGTTAATTGATTTTCAATGTATTAACACTGGTATCAATAAAAAAAACATATAGTTATGCAGATTTTCGACAAAAAGATAAAAAATATCTCAAATATTGTGTAATTTCGTAGGCTGAAAAAAAGGTAAAAACCAACAAAAAATAATATAAGCAATATGGATTTACACGAATATCAGGGCAAGATTATACTCCGCAAATTCGGAGTTGCCGTACCCGAAGGTATAGTGGCAGAAACCCCCGCAGAGGCAGTAGAAGCCGCAAAAAAATTGCAAGAAACCACCGGCACACAGTCGTGGGCTATAAAAGCGCAGGTTCACGCCGGCGGACGCGGAAAAGCGGGCGGCGTTAAGATTGCCAAGAATCTCGAGGAAGTAGAAACATACGCAAAACAAATCATAGGTATGACTTTGGTAACAAAGCAGACCGGCGCGGCAGGCAAGCTCGTGCGCAAGGTGCTTGTAGAGCAAAGCATATACTACCCCAACTCAGAAGGCAAGGTAGACGTGGCAGAGTATTACATGAGCATACTTCTCAACCGCGCCACCGGCCGCAATATCATCATGTACTCGCCCAAGGGCGGTATGAACATCGAGGAAGTGGCAGAGCAGACCCCCGAACTAATTTTCAAAGAGGAAATCAATCCTGCTACAGGAATCCTTCCTTTCCAAGCTGCACGCATAGCATTCAACCTCGGTCTCAGCGGTAACGCTTTCAAAAACATGAAGAAATTCGCCACAGGATTATACAACGCCTATATCAAGAGCGACTCGTCGATGATGGAAATCAACCCCGTGTTCAAAACCTCCGACGACCTGATTCTCGCCGCCGATTGCAAGGTGAAAATCGACGACAACGCGCTCTTCCGCCAGAAAGAGTTTGCCGAAATGCGCGACATCACCGAGGAAGCTCCTGCTGAGGTGGAAGCCGGCCAGTACGGTCTAAACCTTGTTAAGCTCGACGGCAACATCGGCTGCATGGTAAACGGCGCAGGCTTGGCAATGGGTACAATGGACATCATCAAGCTTTCGGGCGGCGACCCTGCCAACTTCCTCGACGTAGGCGGCACGGCAAGCGCAGAAACTGTAGAAGCTGCGTTCCGTATCATCATGAAAGACCCGAATGTAAAAGCAATTCTCGTAAACATCTTCGGCGGCATTGTTCGTTGCGACCGCGTTGCTAATGGTGTGGTTGAAGCCTACAAGAAAATCGGCAACATCCAAATTCCTATCATCGTTCGTCTGCAAGGTACCAACGCTGTTGAAGCCAAAAAGATTATCGACGAATCAGGCTTAAAGGTTATGTCGGCTATAACATTCGAGGAGGCTGCGAAGCTTGTAAGCAAGGTAGTTGCATAAAAAAAGGTAGTTTATCAATATCTCCATAGTCCGTAGGGCTGTCAGAAACACTGATTTTCAGCACGTTTTTGACAGTCCTTTTTTTTACCAGCATAGAAAACACTGCAACTGCATAGATAAAAAAAATCCATACGCTTGGGCGTATGGATAGTAATATCACTCAACAGCAATTGTTATTTGCTCTTACCTACAAAAGAGAGGATACCTACTGCACAACCCTTTTTATCTCCCATACCGGGTTTAAAGCGGATTGAAACATAGTACATAGCAGTTTTGTTGCAGATGAAGTCGAAATGCTTCTGATCTGTTTTGGCTGCCTTGTCGTAAGTAGTACCCCACGGCTTAGAGTTCTCTTGGTGTTCGCTGTCGTAAAGAGTTAGAACCACCTGATCTTGGTAACCGTCAGGAGCACAAAGACTGAATCTATACTGTGTGCCTTTGTTAAGAACCACTGTCCACTTCATACCCGTTTCGTCAACATTACTTTCGCGTTTGAGCTTGGTATTGAACTCACGAAGGAATATGGCTTTTTCAGTCTGTGTCGCGCATTGATAAACAAGCTGTTGTTTGCATTGTGCATCAGCTGTAATAGCTTGTCCGAAACACAAAATTGCAAAAACTAATAGAATAAACAGTCTTTTCATATTATAAATCAATTAATTTATTACGAACTTTTTCTGTTGTGGATATTATTTCCTGTAATTCTTCTGTCGACATAGTAATAATACTTCTGTCGTTTTGTACTACAACTAACGAGCCATTTATAGTTTTTGTTTCGGGCTCGCCCACTTCATAAGATATTTTAACAAAATCGAAAACATCTTTTAACTCCTCCAGGTTCTGAACCAACTGGTCAAAATCTTTTCCATGGAACAGTTTTAATATCGGAAGTAACTGGTTTAGAATAGTTTTCTGTTCACCAATTCTATCCTTGAAGTCGTCGCTGTAATGGTCTTTTGAAACTTGGGTAATCAGATAAAGAGATTCGACCCACACGCCGGTAACAAGCAACGCGCTTAAGTTACTACGTTGATTGTTGCGTAAATGTTCGTCCATTTTTTGATAACTTTGCACGCTCATTATCAAAAGTGAGTCGATATTGTCGTCGGATGTAGCCAGACGCTTTAAAAGCTGGAAGTCGAAGAACTGTCCAACGTTCAAATCTTCCGACAGGCTACGTATCTGCACGAGGTAATCAATGATAAGCGAAGTTTTTGAATAAACATTGAGGTATCCTAAGTCGGCACTGAGAAATCCCAAACCTAATGCTTTCTTAAAACTTGAAGGATAATCTTTTACCACATCGGGATTTATCAAATACTTCTGCGAAAAAGGCACTTCGGAACTCTGAATCATGGCAGCCATCTCCACGGGCGAGGAGAAACTCGAGATAATCTCGTTCATTGCCTGCGAATCAAAGTTGACATCCATCACCATATTTTCATCCTCATGGTATTCCAAATGCCCGTCGTCACCGCCGCATCCCGCACAGTTAAACTGTAGGAAAGCCGCCGCCGCTATTACTAACGATATGTACCATTTTTTATGCATAATTGCTCGTAGGTTTATTTCTTTCGTTTTTCAAATGTATAAATTTTTTGCAATACTACGCATTTTTTTTGAACAAAAATGTAAGATTTTTAATCATTTTTTTTTACATTTTCACTATCTTTCTCACTATCAGTGCTTTTAGTATTATCAAAGTTTTCATTTTTTTGTTCGGGAACTATGTTTTTTGATTCAGCAGAAGGCGGAGCAGCAGGATTTTCAGTGTTTTCTGCCGGTTTCTCCACTGTTTTTTCTACAGTTTTTTCGGCTGCTGCCCTGTCGGGACGTTCAATTCTGGGCAGACGCTCGCGCCGTTCAGCCCTGTCGCCACGGTCGGGACGCTCTATCTTGGGCAAGCGTTCGCGACGCTCGGCTCGTTCTTCGCGCAATGGACGGTCTTCTCTTGAGGGTCGCTCGGGACGCTCGGGACGTTCTTTGCGCTCGGCTTTTTCAGGCTTGGATGTTTCTACAGCCTTGGAAGCCTTCTCTGCTTTCAGAAGTTTCTGCACCTCCTTGTTTTTATGATACTCAATCAACTTTTTGAGGAACGGCAGTTTTGAGAAATTAATCTTGCCAGCCCAGTCGATGACGCGTTTGAGCAGGTCGAAATATAATGTGATGTAGCACAACAAGCTCATCAACCATATTACCACTATATTAAACTTAAACGTGTCGTAGTATCTGCCCATAAACCATTTCTCGGGTGCGTAGAAATGTGCGCGGAAACCAAACCACGAAGAATTGTCGGCTTTGAGGAATATCGGATCCACCTGCTGAATCAAATGATTCTCATACCTTATTATCTTATTCTTTTCAAACACGTTTTTAACGATGTCCTGAAGCTTTTCGTTGAAATACTTGTTGCGTCTGTTGAGATAATAACCTGGCTGACGCTCCTCGTAGTAGCGTTTGCGGGCTTCCAATTCGTCGTGAGCCAAGTTGTACATCTTGCTGTAGTAGTGGTCCAAGTCGGAAAGATATTCATCCACCTCTTCGGAAATGTCCTCGGTGAAAGAGTCCACATAGAGTTTGTCAATGCAGTCGAGAGCAATCTCTGGAACACGGTGCATCTCTTCGGGAATCTCCTCGCGCAAAAGAGCAAGACCAGAGTCAATCTCGTTTCTCAAACGCGGAATGTCGTATGTGGGGTCTTCTTCGGCAATACTGTCGCGGCAGTCGTTGGCGTAGGTAAGGGCGTCTTTGAGTGCGCTGATGTAGCTTACCTGCTTGAAATTGGCGTAGCTTTTTTGCAGCTCTGTTTCGTAATAGTCTTTTTCAAAACCATTGTCTTTGAACTGTTTAACCATCAAAGCCTCATACGACCAGCGCGATGCCATGATTTCTGCAACGATAGGAACACGTCCTACGCTGCCGATTATCTGGTTGAGCTTGTCGAAACTGAACATCGAACCACCGAGAGCCATCTGAGGAATCATCAAGAGCGGTATCAAAATATAGATGGTAACAGCCGAGTTGAACGCCGACGAAATATTGAGTCCCATCATGTTGGCGAACACAAACATGGCGAACAGCACAAGCCAGTAGTTAAAGTTCATGTCTACAATCTGCAAAATCGAGTTGCCCACTATTACGTACAGGAATGCCTGAAGTGCAGATATGCATGTAAGGATAATCACCTTGGCAACGAGGTAGCTCGACCGGCTGAGGTTAAGGAACTCCTCGCGCTTAAGTATCTTCCGGTCGCGGAAAATCTCCTCCGCCGAAACTGTCAGACCCAAGAACAGGGCGACAATGATACTCATAAATATATAAGGTACTATGTTTTCGTTTTCGTAAAAAATGTAGCTTGCCTTGTTTGGTGAAGTGTACCTTATCAAGAAGCTCAGAATAAAGCCCAACAGCGGTGCCTCGGTAAGGTTGAGGAACACATACTGAAGGTTTGAAATCTTTGATTTGAAGTCCCTCTGCAAATATATCCGCAACTGCGAGAACCATCCCGGCACGTTGAGGTTGCGCGGCGGCTCAGTAGAAACATCTGGAATAGCTTCGGGCTTGACACCCTTATGAAAACGGTCTTCCCATTCCTCGGGGTTGACCTTTCGGTTGTCTTGGAATTTACCATACTCGTCGACAACCCTCGCCTCGATAACGTCGAAAATAATTTCGGGATTTACGTTACCGCACTTTGGACATTCGCCCTCGTCGGCGTTAATCTGACCGTCGTGACCCTTGAAATAGGAAATCGCGTCAACGGGGTGTCCGTAGTAGACAAGATAACCGCCTGTGTCGAGGATAATCATCTTGTCGAACATCTTGTAAATCTCGCTCGACGGCTGGTGGATAACCACAAAGATGAGCTTCCCCTTTAAGGTTAACTCACTCAAAAGGTCCATAACATTCACCGAGTCGCGTGAGGACAAACCAGAAGTCGGTTCGTCCACAAACAAGATGGACGGCTCGCGGATCAGCTCAAGAGCGATGTTGAGCCTCTTGCGCTGACCGCCAGAAATAAGTTTGTTGAGAGAGTTGCCCACTTTGAGGTCTTTGCGTTCGTAAAGACCGAGCGACCGTAGCACGTTGTCTACCCTCTCACGGATTTGCGCGTCGGTTTCTGTCTTGAAACAGAACTTCGCGCTAAAGTATAAGTTTTCGTAAACGGTAAGTTCCTCTATCAGAAGGTCGTCCTGAGGAATTAGACCGATAACTCCCTCGAGTTTTTCCTTTTCAGTGTGGAGGTTGATGCCGTTGATTTTTACCGAACCCTTGCTCGGAGTGGTGATACCCGAAAGAACGTTCAGCAAAGTAGTCTTACCTGCGCCAGATGCACCCATGATGCCGACCAGACGTCCCTGACATTCCGAAAAGTTGATATTGCGCAAACCTATCGCCCCGTTTGGGAAACGAAATTCCAGATTGTCAACATTGAACGAAAGGTTGGCAAAAGTCTTGTCGGCTTGGAACGTGGCAACAACGTCGCTGTAATACACCGGTTTACCTTTGCTCATCTTGAGCGTGGAACCGGGAGCAAACAGGTAAATTCTACCAGAGTTGATAGCCTGACCGTTAAGGTAAACGTCGTCGGAGCCAGTATAGCGCAGGAAGTAAAGCTCCTCGCTGGCTACGCGCAAAATATAAATGTCGGACGAGAGACCCTCGCTCTGAATACATTTGGCCACATCGGGCTTGGCATCCTTTCCTGTAATAAACAGAATAGAAGGGATGTCCAATCCTGCGGTGTCTTCGTTGACAACAAACGACTTGCTATCCTTCAGCTCCTCCTTGCTAATGTTGAACACCTCACCCACAGCGTCGATAATAGCCATACGCTGCTCGGTGAAACGCTTGGAGGTGTTCACCAACTCGAAAAGACGGATATAAACAATTATTCTCTGCTTGAGGTTGATAGTTTTGGTTATACGGCGTGCTATACCAAGAATCTTTACCGACATCTGCACGGGTGTCAAACCCGAGAAGTCAATTTTCTTTCTCTTCTTGGCAGCAGCCTCGTCGTCGTCTTCGATTAAGCCGACATCCTTTTTAAAGCCGATGATATGCTCGCGTGCACCTTCGGCACCCAGCTGCTGGGTAAGGAAACCTTCTACATACTGGAGCTCCTTGTCGTCAATACCGCCGTCCTGATTGGCGATAATAGACCACATCTGAATCAACGCTTTAAGAATTTCCTCACTCATCTGTTACGGTTCTAAAAAACTTTCAACTTCAATTGCAAAGAAAAACTATTAGTCAATCGAGTAGCTAACTTGCTCAAACGGAACTTCCACAATGTCGGCGTATTCCTCGCCAGCCTCTTCCATATCCTCGTCGTCGTCGGGATAGTGCCATTTAACTAACACGTCATGACCAGCGTCGTACATATCTTCCAATTTGAGGAGGACATCGAGAAGAAGTTTAGAAGATGCCGTGTTGAAATATTCCAATTTGAAATTGAAAACGGTTTTGTCCAAAGGATTCTGTGCATATTCGTCGAGCCAGTCGAGAATGGGGTCGTAAAATGCTACCACATCTTCGGGAAGTGATCTTCCTGAGATTTCGAATGTGTTGTTGTCGGCGTCAAGAATTACTTTTGGAGTGTCGTCGGATCCTTGTATTTTAATAACTCGCATAATATATATTATTTTATTCTTTGATTCTGGAAATAGTTGATGTTAAAACGAAAAATGACGTAAGGTCATCGATTTTCAAAAAGCTGTAGATAAGCTTTTCACCGGTTTTGCGGGCGATGTCGATAAAACCGAGACCTGCGCCGCCTTTTTCGGAGATATGCCCCTCTCTCATCTGCTTTTTGTAGAGTTTGTTCAACCCGTCCTTGTCTTTGCTGTTGATGTTCTCCAGCATTTCGGTCAAACGGGCTACTTTCTCATTAAGTACAACGTTGCCTGTGGTAACGTTGTATTCGGTGTCGCCTTTGCTTACCATAAAAATACCCCGCCCGACTTTCTTGTCGGGAGAGCCCGGTGTAACTTCGGCGTGCTTGCTTATGTTTTGAAGGCATTCCACCATCACATGGAACACCTTTTTCTGCACAGAGCTCGCGTCTTCTTCTCTAACCATATTGGTTTCGGTAAGCGACGTAAACGCCTTGGTAATCTGGTGGGTAATCTCACCTTCATAAGCCAAGTTGATTTTGTTCCGCTTCATCTTTACGTAGAAGTCGTACACGAAATCCAGTGACTCTTTTTTATCGTTAAGATTGGCCATAATATTATTTTTTGAATATTACGAAACTTAAAATTCTATACCTATCAATAATATGTCGTCTACTTGTTTATTTAATCCCTTCCATTCTAAAAAGTCTTTTTCAAAGAGCTGCCTGTACTCAGGCATCGTCATTTCGGGATTAGCCTCGATGAGTTCCTTGATACGTCCAGGGCGGTACTTACGACCCTCCTCGCCACCTATCTGGTCGGGAAGTCCATCGGAGAAGAAGAAACACTTCTCGCCGGGTACAAACTTTATTTCAAAGTCCTCAAACTTCTTTTCGTCCTTGCCCTTGCGCGGCGGTTTTCCACCGATTGCTTGCATAGTTCCCTTATACTGAATGAGTTCGCGCTGTGCGTTGAGATAATACAACGGTCGGTGCGCTCCTGAAAAGTGAAGAATGCCTTTCTCGAAGTTTATTTTACATAAAGCAATATCCATGCCATCCCTCGCCTCCTGATCATCGTTATCCTGTTTTAATGTTTTCCGCACTCCGAGGTGCAACAGATCGAGAACTTGTCCTGCGTGGAGGTCGTCGGCGTGGTCGGCAATGCTGTTGAGGTTGAAATATCCGATAAACGAAAGCAACGCTCCCGGCACACCGTGTCCTGTACAGTCTACAGCGGCTATATAGATATTTCCGTTTTTCTCGAAGAACCACGGGAAGTCGCCGCTGACCACATCGCGAGGGCGATAGAACATAAAGAACTTGGGAAGTTTCTGCCCGATATCGTCCAAACTCGGTATGATGGCAGACTGGATACGCTGAGCGTAGTTGATACTCTCGGTGATGCTCTTGTTTTTCTCTTCGATTTCCATCTCGATTTGCTTGCGCTCGGTAATATCGCGTGCTACAAACAATATGGTCTCAAGCTCTTTCTCCTTGTTATACTCGGGTATGGCGTTGAACTGGATGATACGGTTTTCGCCTCCTGCTGTGGGAAAGTCGGTTTCGGATTCAAACATTCTCTGGGTTTGCATAACCTGCGCGAGAGCCTCTCTGAAAAATGCCGCGATTTTTTCGTTGAGCTGCACTTCGTCGAGCTGTTTCTGCAGCATATCCTGTTTTTTGAGCCCCGTAAACTGCTCTGCCACAGGGTTGACATAGAAGAATTTTCCCTCGGGACTTAGACGGGCAATCATATCGAGTGAGTTCTCCGAAAGGGCTTGCATCTCACCGCTCATACGCTGCATCTTTTCGGCTATCTTGCGTACTGTGATGTCGCGGGTGTTGAAGATAATGCCTTGGATAGCGGCATTGCTCAGAAGGTTTCGCCCTGTGGCTTCGAGCCAGAGCTGTTCGTCGTTCTTCTGATACGAATATTCAAAAGTTACAGGGTCGTCGGGATAGTCGATAAGCCGCTGGAACACCTCTTTGAATCGGCTGCGCGACTGTTCGTCGAATTTCTCGTATGCGCTCTTGCCTACGATATAATCCGGGTCGTAACCGAGAATGTTTTTAGCTGACGGGCTTTCGTATGTAACGATGCCTGTCTCGTCGTAGATAGAGATAACTTCGGATGCGTTTTCGAGCAAGGCATACTGACGTTTCTGACCACGTTCCACCTCGCGAATCTGTGCCTCCAACTGTTTGTTTGTTTCTTGGAGTTCGAGTTGGGTTTTGCGCATCTCGTCGGCATTTTTGCGGAGCTCTTCCTCGTTTTTCTGAAGGAGCTTGGTCATCTCCTGCGCCTCGCGGAGCAATTTCTCGGTTTGCGTGTTAACTTTAAGGTTGAATATGGTCTGGGCGATAATCTGGCTTACTTCTTGAATAAGCCTCAGGGTCTTGTCGGGCATATCGTCGTTGAGCGATGCAAATTCGATAACGCCCTGAAGCTTCTCGTCGCTGATTAGCGGAGAGAGCAGAAGTGTCTTTGGTTTCTTGTCGCCGAGGATACCCGAGCTGATGGTGACATAGTCGTCGGGGATTTCGCGGCGGTAGATGATGTCGCGCTCAAAAGCCGCCTGTCCTACAAGTCCGATACCGATACGGAATTCCTGCGTGATGTATTTTTTGCGGTTGTAGGCGTAAGTGGCTATGTTGACGAGCTTTTCGTTGTCGTCGTCGTAGAGGTAGAACGCTCCTTGGACGGCGTTGATGTATTCTATAAGGTTGATAATGGTTTCGTAGGCGAGTTCACTTATGTTGTTACGCTGACGGAGGATGTCACCGATGATTTCCTTACCTTTGGCAATCCAGTTCTGCTCGTTCTCGCGTTGTGATGTTGCCACAAGGTTGTTTTTCATTATAAGGAGCGATTGTCCGAGAAGGTCGTCTTTGTCAATTTCGTTGGTGTCGAAATAGAGGTCGCCTTCACCAATTCGCTTAGCAATCAAAGAGTTGCGAGTGAAAATATCGTTCTTTTCGGCGAGCATCCGTTCGAGATCCTCGTTCTGCTTGCGGTTTTTGCGGGCAAAATAGTTGAAGATAGCGGCTATAACAAGCGGAGCGGAGTCGATAATCCACAAATACTTGGTTTCCATGTGGACATCCCAAATGTCCGACAACGAGAACTCATGACCCGAAAGGCCAATAAGCAACGCACCTATAGGAAACGGCATTCCTATAAGGAAACCTAATATGGTGTAATACAGCACCATATTGTTGGCTTTCTTGGTTGAGCGCGGTTCGTCGTCGTCTTCTATGTCGGTTAAGTCCTGTGCCATATTTTGTGTTAAAATAGCGATGCTAAATTAAGGAATTTATACTTAACATTATCATTTTTCATCAATTTTTTGTTACATTACCAAAACTTTTTATCCAGTCGCGGTATTTTTTGTCAATTGATGTTGCTTTTTCGCTGTCGTTGTTCTCTCTTGTCTTTTCTAACTCGTTGTACTGTATTTTAATAGTTTCCACTTGCTGTTTTTCCTGCGCCATCTGTTCCTGCATTAGCCGTTCCCTGTCTCTCAGCCTGTTAACGAGGGTTTCCATTTCGGCGAGGCGCGTCTTGGTTTCGTTGAAATGGATTTCAAGATCGGTTTCGGTTGTTTCTGCTTTGAGCAGACGTTCCGAAAGTTCCGCCTGACTTTCCTGCGATTCGTCGAGTTCTTTTTCAAGAGCCTCGTTCTTGGTAGTGGCTTGCTCGAGCCTTGCCCTGAGGTCGGTGGTAGTAATTCCGGCTTCTGCGAGCTGCGAAGAAAGTCTTTCGTTCTGCGTTTTGAGCTGTGCCACTTGGTTCATTGCCTGTTCCTCTATCTCCTTGTGCTTGGTGATGTCGATAGCGGTATAAAGTATCTTGAGAACCTTTCCTTTGGCGTCTTTTACCGGTGTGTACTGGTTTATAAGCCAAATATCCTTTCCAGTGAGTTTGCTTTTACGTTTGACAGTCATCTGGTGTAGATTTCCTTCACAAACATTTTGCCACAAAGCTTTAAACTCGGAAACTTCTTCTTCGGGAATGAAGGTAAGAATGTTTTTCCCTTTGGTTTTCTCGTAGTCGTAACCCATGGTAATAATGTGCTTTGTATTGGCTGTTAGCAAGTTACCCTCTACTGTATACTCGGCCTTCATCATTGTTTCGTCAATAGCGGTCATGATACCAGTCATTTCGATACGGCTCTTTGCCATTTTCTCCTGCGTAGTCATAAGGACTTCGGTTTTTTCGAGAGATTCCGAAAGCAACCGTTTGTTTTTCTCCTCAATGGTCTTCTGCTCGGTAATATCGTTGGCGATGTAAAGGATACGCACCACATGGTTTTCGGCATCAAATATTGGCGTGTACTGGGTAAGCAGCCAAATTGTTTCATTAAATTTGTTTTTCTGCTTGAGTGTTGTCTGATACGACTGCCCGGAACAGATGTTCTGCCATACAATGTCGAAGTTTTCGAGATTTTCTTCACTGACGATATTCTTAATGTTTCGTCCGATAAGCTCGTCCTTGCGGTAGCCGAGAGCCGAGAGAAATTTCTGGTTGGCAGACATGAGGTGTCCTTCTGGGTCGATTTCGGCTTTCAACATGGTTTCGTCTACGGCGGAAAGAATACCCGACATCTCGGCCTCACGTTTTTGAGCCTCGTCGCGGGCGGTTTTCATATCATCCATGGTCTTGCGAAGCTCTGCCTCACGAAGCACAAGTTCGTCGGATTTTTTCTGCGACTCCTGAAGGAGGTCTGCTGTGCGGGCGTTGATACGTAACGACGAAAGCGTGGATGCGATACTGTCGCCGAGCTGCTCTACAAACTGTATTTCGTATTTTTTGAGCAGGTTGAACGAGGCAAGCTCTATCACGCCGAGAATTTTTTCTTCAGATTTCAATGGAACTATCAACAGGCATTTTGGTTTTGCGTCGCCAAGTCCCGACTCAATTTCCATATAATCATCGGGAACGTCAGTAATATATAAGGTGTTTTTTTCGAGAGCGCACACACCGATAAGTCCGTCGCCAAGGTTGATACGGCGTGTGAGATATTTCTTACGGTCGTATGCGAAAGCCGAAAGCATATCGAGAAAAACGTTCTTTGGGTCGGTGTCGTCTAAGATAAAAAGACCGCCCTGCCCTGCGTTGATATAGTGGACAAGATTTTTGATAACTTCGTCGGACAGCACAGTGATGTTCTCGTTGTTGTGGCGCATTATGTCACCGAACTTGGCAAGGCCCTGTGTTGTCCAGTTGCGCTGCTCGTCCTCAAGGCGGCGGAGGTTCTGCTCCTTTTCGGAGGCTGAAAGTCGTTCGCTAAGATCAATGAGCGACTTTGCCATTGAGCCGTCGGGCGCGGAAAGCTGTGTGCCTGTTTCGTAGTTTCCTTTATAAATTTCGTTAGAGAACTCGGTGAGTTTCTGGAAGTTGTCGGCAGTGCAGTTGATAAGGCTGTTGAGCTTGCCAATTTCTGTCTGGTCTTCTTTGAGGCGCGTGCCGGGTACTGCTCCTGTGTTGAGTATCTTAACAAAATCCTGCATTGAGGCAAAACTGATTTTCAGATACCTGAATACGTAGAAGGCAATAAATATGATAAGTGCCAGCATCGGAACCGACAGAATAATTAGCGAGATTCGCAAATTGGAAATCTCCTTGCGGATAAGTGTGTCGCCCACGGCAAGTTCCTTTTCGTGAGCAGCATACATACGGTCGATAGTCTTGCGGATGTCGTCGAACGCGCTCACTTCTTTCACGCTCAAAAGCTCCTGCGCCGCGTCGATACGGTTGTTGATTATCAGCCGAATAATGTCCTTGTTGACGTTCTGGTAAATTACAAACTCGTTTTTGAGGCGGTCTAACAGCTTGACTTCCTCGCTCGTGGTGAGGCTGTTGGAGGTGAGTGCGTTTTCGTACTCCTTGATTCTCACCTCGTAAAATTGTTTGAACTTGTTGTGATGACGCTGGATGGTAACAACGTCGCTGCTGTTCTCTATCAGGGCGTGGTTCTGAATCACAAGGCCGTAAACCTCTTCGGCAAGCGAAAACAGCGGATAAATACCAGTGCTTTGAGCGTCGGAAAAATCTTCAACGTGCTGTTTTATATGTCCGAACGAAACAATAGCATAGATACAGAAAAAAAGAATATAAGCCGACACCACCGAAAACAGAAGTATCAGTTTATTTCTAATATCCAGTTTATCAAGTATTTGATGTATCTTTCCCATCTTTTGGCTATTGATTTCTTCTTTTGCGCCTGATATAATTTTTTATGTTAGTATACTTTTTTTCTCAAAGGTCAAATTTATAAAAAAAAATTATTTCCACGCGGCAATTTTTCCTGTTTTTATAACTAAATTTCTCATTTTTTTTATAATTACCTAATAATTAAAATATTACAAGGTAAAATAATTTCACTTTCATTGATATACTTTTTCAAAAAACATGCCTTTTCTAAAAAGACGACATTTTTTATACAAAAAGGCAAATATTTTTAATCCAAACGAAAAAAATGTATTATATTCGCACATTATTTATAATGTACAAGAACTGTTACGAGTAATGGAAATTTCACAAGAAGAGATGCTTCAGCTGATTCGGACGTTTAAGGAAATGTCGACTTACGACTTTTCCAACTACTCGTACAAGTCGTTCTACCGCCGTGTGGAAAAAATTCTCACCGATAACAATATCACCATCCAGACGCTTATCAACAACATAAGCAAAGACTACAACTATTTGGAAAATACTGTAAACCAGATTACTGTAAACACAACCGAATTGTTCAGAGACCCGGAGATATGGATTGCGGCGCGTGAGATTATCGTAGCAAAATATGCCCAAGCCGAACACATTAATATATGGCACGCCGGATGCAGTTCGGGGCAGGAAGTCTACTCGATGCTCATGCTGCTCAACGAGATAAACCTTGTGGACAGGGTTTCGGTATTCGGCACCGACATCAACGAGGAGATGCTTGAAGCATCACAATACGGCACTTACAAATACATTGATATTCAAGAATATATAGAAAATTTTAACAGGGTTGTCAACCAAAAACGTCCGGAAGAAGAATACACCCCAATAACCAAATATGTAAAGTTTCTTCCTCAGCGCGACACCATCCAGATGGACAAATGGCTCACAGAGATACCAGTGTTTTCAAAGCACGACCTCGTAGGGTGCCATCCTTTTATCGACAAGAAATTTGACATAATAGCCTGCCGCAACGTGCTGATTTATTTCAACCACGAACTTCAAAACAAGATAATCAACTTTTTCTACAACTGCCTCAACAACGGCGGTATACTTATGATGGGCAGGCAGGAGAGTATTTACGGCAGCCAGACCGAAGGTTTTAACAAATTCGGCAACATTTATATTAAAAAAAAACTTGAAAGACAGTTTTCCGCAATACAAATACCCAAATCACCGTCTTTAATAAGGTGATTTTTGTACAGAAGTTTTTTTTGTAAAAAAAAATTGGCATTTTTATTGCTTTTACTTTTATGAAACCAATTTTTTACGACAACTATATATAACATTTCTAAATGAAAAAAGGGACAAAAATATTATTCGCAATACTCTGTTCTACAGTTATATGCAACAATAGCTGGGGACAGGCAGGCTTTACGGTAACCCCGCAAACAGCCTGCACCGGCGATGCTGTGGATTTGGCCAACACCTCCTCGGGAAGTTACAAGTTCGCGCATTTTGATTTCGGCGATGGAACCGACAGCTACGGCGACAAACTCCAGCACGTATACACCTCAGCAGGAAACTACACTGTAACAATGTGGCTACTCAAAAACGACGGCACTAAGACATCGCCCGTTACGAAAACAGTAAAAATAGACGACACTCCCACAATAGAGATTGCCGACGATTCAAGAATGTCGCAAATTACCGTTACCACCAATCAATCTGTATCATACGAGTGGTATTTAGGCAAAAACAAACTTGATGTTACTTCCAATCCGCTATTCTACTACGAAAGCGGCAACTATTCGGTAACTATCAAAAACTCAAGCGGCTGCACAGCCTCTGCCGAAATCAGGGTATCCACACAGACTATAGAGTCTAAAGACAACACCATTATAAAGGTGGCCAACAACGTGATTACCCCCGGGCTTCAAGACGGCGTTAACGATGTGCTGTTTATCACCGACGTAGCAGAATTTGAGCATCCATGCATCGTAATAATCTATGACAAGCGCGGCAAGATTGTTTACCGAAATTACAACTACTCCAACACCAACGGTTTCCAAGGTAACGACGAAGACGGAAACGAACTTTTCGCCGGTACTTACTACTATGTTATTAAAAGTCAAGGACGCAAGGGCGTTACAGGCTTTGTTGATATAATCAGATAACCTATTTTCAAGATGATTAAATGAATACTTATAGCAACGGCATGTTTATCTACGGTTCTCGCGGCTACGGCTCAGGACGTGGTGTTCCGCGGACAGAACTATGCCGACAGATTTTCGGTAGCTCCGGCTTTCGCAGGTTTCAACGGCAACGACGAGGCTTTCGTGTCGTACCGTAGGAATATGAACGGCATTGAAGGTGCTCCTAAAATTATGAGAATAGATGTCAACGGCGACATCATGAACCAGAACGCCGGTTACGGCATTGATATAACAAGCGAAAAATCAGGAAACTTCACCAACCTTTCGGCGGCTATCACATACGCTTACCATATCAGATTCAGCTCCGACGCAAGTCTGAGCCTTGCAGTTTCGCCCACATTGCTCCGCGCATCGTACAATCTGGCAAAAGCCACAACTTTTGGAGCACAAACCGACCCGGTATTTCAAAGCGAATCGGGACTCTCCGCCACAGCGTTCGACGCAGGTGTTTCGCTCATGTTCAACTACACCAACCTCTATTTCTCAGCCGCAATGCCGAGAACCATCTGTAAGGAGATGAAATTTTCCAACGGAATATACAACTACGACCGTATGTTCTACGGCGAGCTGTCGTATGCCATTCCCGCCAGCAGCAATTTTACGCTCGAGCCTATCGCCGACGTTCTCTACTACACCAAAGGCGGATTGGAATGGAAGGCTTCGCTCGCTGCCAAATACAACCAAAGGGCATGGCTCACCCTCTCCTACTCGTCGCAATACTGGGTAGGCATAGGAGCAGGATTCGCTGCCGGAAGCAGAATAGCCGTCAGCTACCTCTACGAAACAGGAAATTCCACCATCGCAAGCAACTGCATGGGAACTCACGAAATAACAGTAGGTTTCTGCATCTCCAAAAACCAGACAAGAAAAGAACCCACAGCCTTTGCCGACGACGACAGCGGAAGCTCCGCAATAATTCAGAACGACAATTCAGATCTTGAGCGCAAACTCCAAGAAGAAATCCGCACCCGCGACAGCGAAATAAAACGTCTTGAAGACATGATTCAAGAGTACAACAGCAAACTGCCGCAAAACAACGGCGACGTTACTCCATCAACCCCCGGCACAGGCTACAATCCCCCGACAGAAAATCCATCTGTTCAAAATCCTGAACCACAATCCGATTCGCAAGAGTGGCAAGCTCCCATGCAATTCAACAATGTAGTATTCTCTTTCGGCAACGCAAAACTGCTACCATCGTCAAACTCCGAAATTGACCGCTGTGTCAACAAACTGAAAAAGAGCGACAACCTTAAAGTAAAGATAATAGCCTACACCGACGAGTTAGGCTCATCTGAATATTGCAGAATACTCTCGATGCAACGTGCCGAAGCTATCAAGAAGTATATCACAGGCAAAGGCATCGCCGACAGCAGAGTAGTAACCGAAGGCAGAGGCAAAAGAGCTTCTGGTGGAAGCGTTACCACCGAGCAAAGAATTTCATTAAACCGTGTAGAATACTGCTGGAGCAAATAATATTATAGATATGCACAAGATTATCAAAATATCAGCATTTATAATAGGTGCGTTTCTCACCACAAACGCAGAGGCGCAACAAATGAGCGGAAACCGTACAGTGGCGGCTGCCAATACGGTGAAAACCGCCCGGCACACTTGCTCGTATGTGGTGGCAGGAGGAGGTCTAACAGGATACGCCACTGTAAAAAAGGACAACACTAAGGTAAAGGATCAAGGTAAAACCGCGATACAACCTACCGAGGCTTTTGATACAAAGCTATTTCCCAACCCATTTACCGATTATGTAACAATACAGGTTGGAAAGAAAACAGACGCGCCAGCTCCAAATGTTACTATAACCGACGCTGCTGGAAGAACCTTTTACACCGAATACACTATTGAAGAGTGCACCGACAGCCACATGACCATAACAATACCTACAACAAACTTAAAACAAGGACGTTACATTGTAAGAATAATATTCAGCGACAAAATATCAGCCCTAAAAGCAATCAAAATTTAAAACCTGACTACCATGAACAAAAATATTATAAACAAAAGCATCATAGCCGCAACAGCATTTGCCGCATTGGCTACCGGAGCAGCAGCACAGCTGCCCAATACATTTAACTATCAGGCAGTGGTAAACGCCGACGACGGTTCGCCCGTAGCTAACAAAAAAATCACAGTGGAAGTATCCATCCTCCAAGGAACCGACTGCGACAAGAGCAATACTTGTCCTGTACTTTGGCAGGAGCTCCACTACCCTACCACGAGCGATTTCGGACTTTTCAGTGTGGAGATTGGTGCTTCTGACGCAACTAACACCATGGCAGGAAACCGTGCCAACTATAGCGACATCAACTGGTTGGATGTTTCCAAGGGATATTATTACCTCAAAGTGAGGGCGGATTTTGGCGAATCGGAGCATATCAACAGCCTCAGCGACCTTGGCACTACCAAATTTTCTGCTGTTCCATACGCCATAGCCGCACAAAACGCCGATTTTGCTCAAAACGCAAGCGTAGCCAAAACAGCCCTTTCAGCACAAACACTACTCACCGACAGCAAAGGAAAAATTTCTAATATGCTCGCACAACTTGCCGATGTGGACATTCCTTCGCCACAAAAAAATCAGATTCTCACTTTCGACGGTAGCAAATGGACAAGCCAAAACGCTGCCGACCAAGGTCTTACCAATATTGCCATTACCAATCCGCAGAACGGCGAATACCTGATTTACGACGGAACCAACTGGGTAAACATGGCTGTGGACATGAGCATCAAACTCGCACAAATCACTGACGTTTCTACCACATCGCCCCAAAACGGCGAACTCCTCACCTATTCCGATGGACAATGGATCAACAAGGCCGCACCCAAAACCGTTACCAAACTCAGCGAGCTAACCGGCGATGTCAAAATCAACACCACCACAATCGCCGACGGCAATATACTCACCTACAACAAGGCACAAAACATTTGGGAAAACCGCAAGCCAGCCCAATGGCAAGCCACCGCCAATGGAATCAAATTTACCAACGGTTATGTTGGTATCGGAGAAATAGATGATTATCCAACAGCCTTGCTGGAATTGAAGAAAGGTGCGCACCAAGTATTATTCGAAAAGGGTCTTTCCATGGGTACTGCTAACGCAAAGGCCTCAGGTCCATCAAGCATCGCTCTCGAAGATGCCGTATCTGAAGGCATAGGCTCTATCGCCATTGGAACTTCACAAGTAGTTCTTAGCAGTTCTGGACTAACTGGTGGCAAAAACTCGTTGGCAATCGGCGAGAATAATGTAGTGAGAGGCAGCAACTTCAGTATTGCTATTGGTAAGGGCAACACTATCGAAACGGGAGACCAATGTTATACATTCGGATCATATCTTAATGGAGGAAACGACAACTCTTTCACCATAGGAAAGTACAACGACACAGATAATGATGCCGTATTTGTAGTAGGCTGGGGTGATTACGGTGCTCGTAACAACATTTTCGTAGTAAAAAATGACGGCACAGCACAACTCAACAATGTGGCTCTAACTTCCGACCGCCGTTTGAAGACCAACATCAATCCGCTCCAAAAATCTCTCGACAAGGTATTGAAACTCAACGGTGTAACATTCAACTGGGACCGTTCCAATGCCAAAAACTCCAACGCATCAACATCATTGCAATACGGTTTTGTGGCACAGGAGGTTGAAAAGGTTTTGCCCGAACTCGTAAGCGAAGGTGCAGACGGATACAAATCGGTTAATTACATCGGCGTTATCCCCGTGCTTACTCAGGCTATTCAAGAGCAACAGACTGAAATCGAGCAACTTAAAGAGGAAAATAAAAAGCTCAGCGAAACCATCGACGCTCTCTTGAAGCGTGTGGAGGCGTTAGAGAAGAAATAAATCAAACATTATTGCTAATCAGCTGATAAACAGCCTCATCTTTCCATCCTTCCTGCGAAAGATGCCACTGACGGAACAAACCGCACTGTTCAAATCCAAGCGATTTGAATAGTGCTATACTTGCCGTATTGTCGGTAAATATACGCGCATACAACTGGTGGAGATGAAGATAGCTGAAACAATACTCGATCAACAGCCGCATAGCGTTGGTGGCGAGTTTTTTCCCTCGGGACTGTTTCTCGTTGACAGATATACCAACTGCGGCACGCATATCAAAAGGCTCAAAATCAAATACATCTATTAACCCGACTGCTTTATGCGAGACGTTGTCTTCAATAACCAAACGGAACTGACGCGCCTCGTAGATGTCTTTTTGCGACTCTTCGGTAATGTATTGTTGCAACGAATATTTTGAATACGGCAACATGGTGTAGCTCACCTCCCAAATCTCAGGGTCGTTTTCCCAACGGTAAAGATTGTCCAAGTCGCTGAGTTCCAACGGACGGAGGGTTACAATGTCGTTTTTGAGAAGCATAGTTATAAGATGTTACAAGTTGGTGATACCTTCGGGAATGGAAATTGTGATTTTTTTAGCGTCATCGTCCACATCAATCACCTCCACAGCCAATGCCGGAATCAGAAGTTCCTTGCCCCCGTTGTCAAGCACCATAAGCGGATTGCCCGGAATATCGTCTATTCCTGTTATCACACCGAGGAGGTTACCGTTGCTTTCATAAGCAGTAAAATCCTCAAATTCAAATACTTCGTCTTCAATTTCTTCGGTATTGAGACTTTCGATAAGCGCGTAAACGTCGTGTCCGATGAGCGATGACGCTGACTTCTGGCTTTTGATAGTGGAAAAACGAAGAGAAACTGTTTTTTTGTTGTAAAATACCGAATCCTCATCAATAAAGAAAGGAACCAAGTACCCGTCGATGTCAACGAGCACTGGTTCCTCTGTAATGATTTCGTAATATGGCGGCACGAGGTTTAGCACTACGCCGCCGTTGCTGCCTAAATAATTGTAAACAGAGGCAATTTTAGTTAAATTGCTTCTGTCTAAATATTTATTCGGCTTTAGGTTCATCGGCGGGAGCTTCTGCTGCTTCAGGTTGGGCGGCTTCTGCCTCGGCTGCTTTTGCTGCGGCCTCAGCTTCGGCTTTCTTCTTGTTGATTTCAGCGAGTTTAGCCTCTTTTACCTTAGACTCGGCTTCGAGACGCTTGGCATTGTCGGCTTTCTTCTTGTTCTCGTCGCTTTCCTTAACTGCGTTCAACTTGTTCTCTTTGTTTTTGAGCCACTCGTTGAATTTTGCCTCGGCCTGAGCCTCGGTAAGAGCGTTCTTTTTAACGCCACGCAACAGGTGGTCTTTGAGGAGCACTCCCTTGCTCGAAAGGAGCGTTCTGCAAGTGTCGGTAGGTTGAGCGCCTGTCTGAATCCAATACAATGCGCGGTCGAACTTGATGTCAACCTGTGCAGGATTGGTG
>JAFYFR010000005.1 GCA_017543645.1 Bacteroidales bacterium | reverse complement strand
GTGGCACCGTATTGTGCTATAATTCCTGCAAGGCGCGATGTAAGCCCCGGCTTGTCTTCGCCAGTAATCGCCGCCATAATAATTTCCTTATTGTCAAGGTTATCTGAAAGGTTTTCCATTATTTATTTTGCTTGCGTATGGTTGACAAAAATATGAATTAATATTGGATATTCCACAAATGTATTTTGAAATTAACAAAAAAATAAAAATCCGAACGCTGAACGGGGTTCAACGTCCGGATTTATATGAGGGTGGAGCGTACACGAGCTACGCCCCTACAATGCCAATTTATACGATTTGCCGTTGATGATTACCACAAATACTCCTGATTTGGCGAAGGGGATTTGTTCGAGAGATGATTTTGTTATAGATGTTGCTATTGTGCGACCTTGGAGGTCGATGATTTTGTATTTGGTGTCGGGAGCGGAGGTGATAAAAATGGTGTGGTTTGACGACCAGACTTTTACGCTTGGAGTGTCGGAGATAGAGGAAACGGGGGTGGAGGGATTTTCAGGATCAGATTTGGAGTCAGGATTAGGTGCGGGTTTAGGCTCGGTATTAGATTTTGGAGTAATGGTAACTTTATAAAGTCTGCCATCTTCAAAAGAATAGAATGTGGTTTTCTCACTGTATTTTACGCCATTGTATTCATCGGCAGTGATGTTTTTTTCATATACTGTTGGCTTCGGTTTCCAAATCTTAAAACTACCACAGAGGTGAAGCATAGCAAGGTAGTGAACAAGACCATCATAGTAGCGATATTGACCGGTCATAGGTTTTACGTTCCATGCCAATTCCATATTTTTCTTAACCGACTCTGCGTAATCAGGGTTGCCCAACAAAGCAAAACAAGCCACAGCGTTGGCACCGGCTTCACCTTGTGTATATGATTCCGATGGGTTAGAACCATCCCAATTAAAACGGGCATGTTTGTATTTGTCTTTTTCAAAAAAATCAATAATGCGTTGAGCCATTTCTTCTTGTCGTGTAGCATCTGCGCCAAAAAGATAGTAATCCATACCATAGTTCATTGCGCAACGCATAGCGTCGTACATAAATTTGGCGGAATTTGGATATGAACTATACGAATAAGGCTGTCCATTGTAACAGCTATAATCGGCAAACAAACCAGTCGTGGAATGAGACGACTTGAAAAGATGGTTACGTGTGTTAGTTGCAGCCGTTCGCCATTTATCTTGATTGGTAGTAGACCAGCGAGCAAAAAGATCAACAAATGCAGGTAAGTCGTAAGATGGATTGGAAAAATCACGGGTACGTTGAGGAACAAAGGTTACTACATACTCTTGCTGATGAAATAAAGTATAATAGCCTTCCCAAAATTTTTTCAAGATACTTTGAGCAGCTTCCATATACGATTCGTCGTTCCAACGGTGAGCAGCAAACATAAGCGATGTAACCATATACAATTCGGCATCGGGGGCACTAGCATTATCTTTCTTAGATCCATCGGGTTGACAGTGCCATGCAAAATAACCATCGCCACCATCTTCAGGATTATTCCATAAATGATGATGTGTCCAATTCCACAGCTTGTCGAACTCTTCTTTGTGATTGGTTTGCACACAAATCATCATACCATAAGCCATACCTTCGGAGCGGACATCATTGTTGTTGATGTCCTTAATATATGCTTCTGTGCCATTATCGTAATAGACCTTAGAATTGTTGTCGCCTTTAAAATAATGTTCCCACAATTTGTCGAGTTTGTCTTGAATTTCCTTATCGGTTTTACCCAAAACGGTTTTAAAGGGACTTGTGTAAATGCCGGTGTAATACGCACCATTGTAGTTTGGTTCTGTTTCTTCGTAATCGGGACCAAAATAAGCACCGTTGTCATCGAAATAAGTGGGATGGGTTTGCGCAAACGATGCAGTAACAAACGAGCACAACAATAGCACACTCATTAATACATTTGTTTTTTTCATCTTGATAAAGTTTTAAATAATAATTAGCAAAAATATAGTTCAATTAGCTAATGCAAAAATGAAAAAAAAAATGAAAAAAACAAACATCCAAGCCGAAAAAATTATTTTTTCACCGGCAAGGTAACAATAAATGTGGTGCCTTTGCCTACTTCCGACTCAAACGAGATGTCGCCTTTGGCATTGATAATAATGTTTTTGCACATGGCAAGACCGAGACCGCTGCCGCTGCTCTTGGTGGTAAAACTCGGAGTAAAGAGCTTGCCTTTGATTTCGTCGGGAATGCCGCAGCCGTTGTCTTTGATTTTTACAGTTACCTTGCCGTCAGCCACGCCGAGCGACACGTGTATCTTGCCCTTGATGCCGTCGGGAATAGCCTGTGTGGCGTTTTTGATAAGGTTGACAAACACACGCGAAATCTGCTCTTTGTCGGCAATGATAGTAACATCCTTGTGTTCGCCAAAATCGGATGTAATCTCCACATTCTCGGTATTTTTAAAGAGCTGCACCACATTGCCGAGTGTCTCCACCACATTAAACGGACTTTCGTCGGGTTTGGGCATCTTGGCAAAGTTGGAGAATCCTGTGGCTATCGACGAAAGGGTGTCGATCTGCTGGATAAGCGTGTTAGACACTCTGTCGAGTTTCTCCTCAAAGTCGGCGTCGTGGTTCTTGTGGCTGCGCATAAGGAACTGTATGCTCAGCTTCATAGGCGTGAGCGGGTTCTTAATTTCGTGGGCTATCTGCTTAGCCATCTCGCGCCAAGCACTCTCGCGCTCGCTCTTGGCCAGCAGGGCGGCGCTCTCCTCAAGCTTCTCCACCATTGTGTTGTATTCCGAAACCAGCTGACCAATCTCGTCCTTGCGGCTGTACTCTATCTTCTCGTGCTTCTTGCCGAGTTCCACCTTTTCCATCATATTCTGAATCATGCGGATAGGATGCACCATACGCTCCGACACAATCACGGCGATAAGTATGCTCAGCAGCATCAGCACCACAAACAAGTTGGTGAGCGACACCAGCATAGTGGACAGCTCGCTCTTCATAATGTCGGGTTTGGAAAAATAAGGCAGGTTGATGTACCCGGTAAGCTTGTCGCGCGAATTGTAGAACGGAATGTAAGCCGAAGTGTAGCTCATATTGCCGATGGTCTCCTCCTGGATATAATTGGCCTTGGAACCAAACACGAGAGCCTTGAGCGCAATGCCGTTGATCTGCGTGCTGATGATTCCCTTCTTGAAAATTTCGGGACGCGAACTGCCCACCAGCTCGCCGTCGGCACCGTAGATATTGATGTCGGTAAAGAACACGTGCGCGGTTTTGGCAAGATACTCGTCTAAGAAAATGTTGAGCTTGGAGTCTTGCTGCGACACAAACGCCGCCGAATCGCCAAACGCCTGTTCTATATGCATATACACGCTCTTCATCTTGTCGTTAATATCGTTGCTGGTATCCTGGCGGAACCTCTGGACGTTGAAATAAGCCATTGCCACACAGATAATTACAAACGCCATCACAAGGATAAAGCATACCGAGCCCACAAGCTTGATCTTGAGCTGCGAACGGTATTCGTCGATCTTGTGCTCAGCCACCACCTTGATGCCAATATATATAAGCACCAGCAGCGTGTAGGCGCAAAACAGGTAGGCAAACGACACTATATAGTCGGTGATGCCTATTTGCGGACGGCTGATAACCACTATGTCGGAACTTGCCTTGTAGACAGTATGCACAAAATTGTCGGACGAGAACGCCGCTATGGTGTCGCCGTTGGCAAGATGCTCGGCAAACATGTCGTCGCTGAAGTCGTAGCTGTACGAGCCGTTCTGCTTGGTGCGCTTGCCGTTGCGGTATTTGGCGTAATTGCAGCCTTCGAGCTGCGACGGAATAATCTGTCCGTTGACAAGCAGTTCGGGATAGCCGAAGTCGTCGGGCACAGGTTTGTTGTCGAGCACTATGATGATGTAGTACGAATCTTCGCCCACAGTGGCTCGCAGCTGACCTATGTAGCTGATACCGCCGTCGGGATTGTCAACAAAATAGAAGTCGGAGAACGGAACCTCGCTGCCGTATTTCACAACAGTTTCGGCAATGTCGTTTTGCATATCCAGGAAAGGAACGCCGGGCACAGCCTCAAACACCTTGAGCGTGAGGTTGTACTTGTTCCAATAGCCATTGAAATGCCAACGCTGCAGATAGTCGTAAAGACGGCTGCCGTTTTTGATGTCGGCGGCAAGATAGTCGGAAATCAGAGCGTCACCCGAAACCTCCGAGGAGAAATCCTTCAGAAGAAGTTCTGCAATCTTGTCGTGCTCGTCCACAGCCTGCATCACCTGCTCCTCGCTGATATGCTGGTGTTTCTGCTCGGCAGTGTGGGTGATGACCACCGACGACAGCGCCGCGCTCAAAAATATCATAAACATATAGCGGTAAATGCTCTCGGTGGCACGTGCGTAGTGCATCAGACAGGCTGCAATCACTATGGCGGCAACGTAAAGCATTGTGGCACACAGGAAAGCACCGTCGGCAAGGGCGGCTATCAACGCCGCAGCCACACCCGAAGAGGCTATGATTATCAGAGTCTTGCGCAACTGGCGGGAATCGTCGAGGATAACATACGATGTGATGCGCACAATGGCGTACACAAGCGAGGCGAATATAAGCGCAAAAATGCCGATACCAGCCACGCTGAACACGTCGAGCTTAAACACGTTGGTAAGCTGAAACGGAATCGACGAGTCTGCGATAAGCGACTCCAACGCCGAATGAACCATCACCACGGAATACAAGCCCACAAGTGCTACCGCGAAGAAAAAGCATCCGCGGGTAAACTCTGTCCAGGTGCGGATGTTCTGGCGCAGCTGCACGTAATCAGCCAGGCGGAAAATAGCCACGGTGGCAAAGAGCACGAATATAGCGTCGATCAAAAAGTCGCCGAAGGTGGGATAAAGGAATCCGCCGTGGAAGTACACTGGGTCGAAAAAGTCTAGGGCATACACGTTGGGCGGCAGCTTCATCAGCATGCAGAATATCCGCAGCACTATCACGGAGCAGATTATCGACAATATAATCAGAGCGTTGCCCTTCTTGGCGGCAAGTATGTTGATGTATTTCAGCACAAACAGCAGCAGCGACACAAGGCTGAGCAAAAACAGCACGCCCACCCAGGTGAAATCGGCGGCGTCGGGGTCCACCTCGTTGAGCGGCACAAGCGAGAATATGTACTTGCCCTCTTTGTCCTGGATGTCAACGCCATACGACAGCGCGATAGAGGATATTTTAAACGTTGGACTAAGATGAAACTCGGGTTCAAAACCCTTGCTCAGATACTTGTTTTCAATAGAGTATTCGCTTTTGAGCAGAATAAGAGCCACATAGGTCTTGTCGCCCTTGACCACGGTGCGTATCTCGTACCATCCGTTGCTGAGCTTGGCTATGCGGTTGTTGATACCCGACTGCGAGTATATTTTTTTAATAGGTGCCTTGTTGCCTGTCCAGTAACGAAGGGTGTCTTTTTCAAAAACATATACCGAAATACCCTCCTGCTCTATGGTCTCAAGATTCTCCTGCAATACGTAGATAGAGTTTTCGTGCACGGTTTCGTTGCCGTTTTCCACCTTGGCGCGGATGTCGGACAAAAGACTGTCGGCGCGGGTCTCCTTGGCATGCAGCACCCGGGTGATGCGCCCGGTGTCGATGTCAAAGGTTTTTAGACCGCTCAGATACGACTCCAATGCCGATGCTAACGCAAATAGCAAAACGGAATAAACCAAAAACTGTATCTTTTTAAACTTCTCTTTCACTTTATATCTGTTGTTTTCTGTGTTTCAAAGTTTGTATTTGCAAATGCCTTGCCAACAATTTACAGTTATCAAAAATTATTCGTGATGGTAAGGTTCGTTGTTAATAATGGTAAATGCGCGGTACAATTGCTCCATAAAAATAAGGCGCACCATCTGATGCGAAAAGGTCATCTTCGACAGCGAGATTTTCTCGTCGGATTTTTGATATACCTGATTGTCAAAACCATACGGACCGCCTATAATAAAGGTGATGTCCTTGTTTTGGAGCGAGATTTTTTTCGACACGTAGCTGGAGAACTCCACCGAAGTGAACTCTTTGCCGTGTTCGTCTAAGAGTATGCGCACCGACGATGTGTCGAGATATGGCAAAAGCAATTCTGCCTCTTTCTGTTTAATGGTGTCGAAGGGCATATTGGCAGTGTTTTTCAAATCCTTCAACACTATAAACTCAAAAGGGATATACTTTTTTATCCTTTTTTCGTATTCGGCGCAGGCATCCACGAGGTATTTCTCGACAGTTTTGCCGACTACCACAAAT
>JAFYFR010000039.1 GCA_017543645.1 Bacteroidales bacterium | reverse complement strand
TTTCTCATCGTTTACAAGACATAGGGCGTATACATCCTTCAAGTCGCCGAACGACATTCCTTTTGCCAGCTGCTTGGTATACACCGACGCGGCGTTGAACAATGTGCGGGCAAAAAACTCGGTGTTCCATACCGACTGCATTTCCACGATGAAGCTTCGGTTGAGGTTGTCGGTGCAGTAGACATCCACTATGGAGTATTTCTTGCCCGGATTGTCGGGGATGTTTTCGGTAGGCATATACTCCACCGATTTAATCTCCATACCGTCGGGCAATGGCAGCAGCGCGTTCAAAAGGCTCATAACCAAATGCTTGTGCTGTCCGAATATTTTCTTGAAGGTCAAATCAGCCTTCGGGTCAAGATACTTGGGCATAGTTCCTCAAATAAAAGTTTTCTGCAAAAATAATGATTTATTTATAAAACAGCAAAAATAAAACTTAGATATACATTGTATATTTAAACAATTCCCATCATATTTGCAAAAAAGAAAACAATTTATAACCTTTGCCGCAAAATTAAGAACATGAACCACACCGAACTCAAAGATTTTTACAGCCGCAAGCTGAATTTATACACCGAAAAATACGAAATGTACCGCAAGAAGGAACGTAACTCTAACATTATGAGAGGATTATCATTTATAGCAGGTACAGCTCTCGCAATTATCATGGCAAATTATTCGATGGCTATAATGACTGCGGTGATAATTGCAACAATAATTGTTTTTCTATATTTTGTAAAGAAAAACACTGATTATCAATACAAAAAGAACATCAATAAAAATCTCCGCGACATAAACGCAAGCGAACTAAAAGCCTTGGACAACGACAACTCCGACTTTGACGGCGGCGAAAAATTTATCGACACGTCGCACCCGTTCACCTACGATTTAGACATCTTCGGCAAGAAATCTATCTTCCAAAAAGTTAACCGCACTATAACCAAAGGCGGCTACGAACTACTTGCCAACGGATTTATTCATTCCTCAAAAAATATCAATCAAATACTTGAAACACAGCGCAATACCACGCTTTTTGAAAACGAAGTAGACGCACGTCAACAATTCATTGCCGTGGGCAGAATGTACAACGACGATATTTCTGACCAAACAATCGAAAACATTTCCAAGGCAGAATATTATTTTACCAATTCACCGATTTGGCGAATTATTGCAACAGTGCTTATTATAAGCACATTGTCAACCATAATTCTTTCATCGATCAACATCGTGAGCGTTTATGTTCCGTCGGCACTGTTTTTGGCACAAATGACTATTTTTTCGGTTAACAGCAAGAAAACTAATGAGTTGAGCAACAAGATTGAAAAAACAGCCAAGACGTTCAAAAAATACCATTCGCTGTTTCACATCATTGAAAATATCAACAACGTTCCTGAAAAATTCGCTGGCGAAATCAAATCCAAGACCATTTCAAAAGCATTGGGCGAACTTGCTGATATTTCGCAGAGTTACGAACACCGGCACAACCTTATGATTCTGTTTTTTGGCGAGGGTTTGTTCTGTTACGACATGATTGTAAACACCAAGTTTGAAAACTGGGAGCGAAAATTCTGTGGCGAAATTAAACGATGGTTTGACATCATTGCCGAATACGATTTTCTGTTCAGCCTTGCCAACCTGAAATTCAACAATCCGCAATGGTGTTTTCCAAAACCGACTGAAAAACAGTTTGTTCTCAACGCCCAAAAAGCTGGTCATCCTTTGATAAAAGACGAAAAATGCGTGAGAAACAACATCAGTTTTTCTGACCGCAACTATCTTGTAATACTCACAGGAGCAAACATGGCGGGCAAGAGCACATATCTGCGAACTATCGGTACAAACCTAATACTGAGTCAATTAGGAGCGGTTGTATGTGCCGAAAGTTTTGAGTTTTCGCCAGTAGAAATCCTCACAAGCATACGCACAAGCGACAGCGTGCAAGAGAGCGAATCATACTTTTTTGCCGAACTAAAACGTCTGCAAAAAATCATAGAAAAACTCGAAAGCGGCGCAACGCTATTTGTAATCGTTGACGAAATGTTGCGCGGCACCAACAGCAAAGACAAGCACGACGGCAGTCAGAAATTCATAGAAAAACTCCTCAAATACAACTGTTACGGAGTATTCGCCACACACGACATCGACATTGGCACAATGAAATCAACATATCCTCAAAACATCGACACCAAATGCTTTGAAATCTCGTTCCAAGGCGACGAACTCCTGTTCGACTACACCTTAAAAGACGGTATTTCTAAAAACTTGAATGCAAGCTACTTGATGAAAAAGATGGGCATAATCTAATACATCTTAAATTTGCCTAAACCACGCCGGTTAGTATTAAAATATGCCATCAAGGCTATTTCTGCCATGTGGTTTGGCGAATCGATAAAATCCTGCATAGGATAATATTTGTAACCTGCGGAGATGCCAATAAAAGAGAAACGTTGGTACAAACCCAAAAATGGCGTAAGCATCACTTTTTCTTTTTCCACATTAAACTCCTGCCCTGCGCTCTTTACCGAACAGAACGAACCGCAACAGCCCACATATCCGCCAATATCGGGAAGGCGTTGCTGTCGGAATGAGAAACGTTTTTCGATACCTGCCTGCGCCACGGACAAATGAAAGTGCGATTTTACAAAATCTCCATCTCCTTTGGCTAAAACCGAAAACCTCGAATATGGGCGGCACAAGTAAGCAACCGACATGCCAACATTGTAATGCGATTCGTGAATCCCCAGGCGGATGCCCATACGGTACTCATGCAAATAGAACTCATGACAATATGCTGCCGACACAGACCCGAGAATCAGTTTTTTCGCCTTGCCAGCACCATGACTCTCAAAATATTGCTGGTTTTCACGATTACCAGACATAAGGCTGATGGTGGCGAGGTTTTTGCCAGTAGCACTCAGCGAGTTAATATCGGCACCGTTGGCACAAAGCAGTTCGGACATTTTGGCATCGGCATACAAAGCACTGTATACAATTGGCGCACCGAGGCGGCACTGCTCGTTAACATCCGCACCGTGGCGTATCAGCCAAACGGCTGTAGCGGTGTCATTACGCTGAACAGCTATACAAAGCGGTGAAATATCGGAAGGTTTGGCATTAATATCACCTCCATGGTTCAACAGCAGTTCAGCCATCAAGGTATCACCATAATACGCGGCTATCTGAAGCGGATTTTTATGCCGACACACTTTGTTGGGATGCGCACCATGAAACAACAACACATCGGCACACTCCAAATAACCATTCCTTACCGCGTAATGAAGAGGCGTAAGGAAATCGGCATTGTCCATAAGATTAGGGTCGCCGCCAAATTGCAGCATAAGGTCGAGCATCCGGGGATTGTTCTGTATAACGGTATTGGTGATAGGAGGCACAGCACCGTTGACATGAGCCATGGCATTGGGATTTGCACCGAAACTAAGAAGAAGCTCGCAAACAGAATCGTTGTCACACTCAGAGGCATACATCAGCGGCGTAACACCGTTTTTATCAGGACTATTTGGGTCGCCATTTTGCTGCAAAAACATGCTAACTACCTTATAATTACCAGTTTTACAAGCAAGCATCAGATAATTGTTTTGAGCGGATAGATGCAACGGAACTGCCAACAAAAGCGTCAGAAACAAAATGCGGGAAAATGCCATACTCTAATTTTTTTAAGTGTTAATCCGTTATTATGACATTTAAACGCAAACAATCCCCCTACCCGACAAAACTTTTTTTTCTATAAAAATTAAAATAAATCATAAGGTTAATTTCGGCAGTGTGCTTAGGTGCGCAAATGGTGTTGGAGTAGCCGTAGTAGCGGTAGCCGGAGCTTATGCCGATGCCCGAAAAACGTTGGTACAAGCCCACCGACGGAGAATGAAACACCTCTCTGTCTGGTTTTTTATCAATAGCACCGTCGTATTTGCCGCCGCAATAGGCAAACTGATAGCCGATATATGCGCCAAGGTCGGGACGGCGTTGATGATGGAACGAAAGGCGTTTTTCGATTCCGAGTTGCATCATAGTACGTTTTTCGCGCAACTGCCAGTACGACTTTTCGGAGCGTTCCACAAAAGCGGTCTTATATGTCGGACGAAACGACACTCCGATGTAAATCAATGTGTTGAAATGTGTTTCATGAAAACCTACACGAAAACCCATCCGATATTCATTACGGCAGAATTCATTTGCGAAAGACAGCGTAACAGCCGACGGGATAAACACTTTTGAGTTAGTAACACCCTTGGATTCAAAGAAAATGCGGTTGTCGGTTTTGCCGTATTGAAAAGCAATTGTAGCAAGATTGCTGCCTTCGGAATCGGTAGCGTTAAGCCTTGCGCCATGGTCGATAAGCAGCTGCGACATCTTACTGTCGGCGTAAATGGCTGAATATACGATAGGTGCGCCTTGTTTTGATGGGAGATTGGCATCCGCGCCATGCCGTAAAAGAAAATCCGCAGTAGGATAGTCGTTTTTGGAAACAGCCATGGCGAGAGGAGTGATATTGCCTGCCGTGGTATTGACATTTGCGCCATAGTCGATTAGCAACTGAGCCATAATGGTATCGCTGTAAGAAACAGCCATTTGCAAAGGAGTCCGAAGATAGTGGCCCAAATAGGTGTTTCCGAGAATTTTTGTAACCTGGTTTGGATTGGCACGATGGTACAGCAAAACATCGGCACATTCCAAATATCCATACGCAACAGCGTAATGCAGCAGCGAATAATGCCGCAATGAGTCAACAAGATTTGGATTGCCGTTATATTGCAACATCAGGTCAAGCATCCGCGGATTGTTGAGCAAAACAGTATTGGTCAATGGCGGCACAACATTCTTGTACAAACTCTCAAGATTAGGGTCTGCGCCATATTCGAGCAAAAGTTGCACAATGGAATCGTTGCCGTTGTCGGAGGCGTACATCAGAGCCGTGAAACCATCAATATCATAATAGTTTACCTTTCCCGCAATCTGAGGAAGGAGAAGTTTGACGTTTTCATACTTGTTTTGTTTGCAGGCTTCAATAAGGGCGTTGTCGGCATCCCCAGCCTCTTGCGCCAAAATGTTCTGTGCTAATGTCAAAACCAATAACGATAATATTAAAACTTTAATTTTCATACATTTATTGTAAAATCATCTCTGTCGGCGAGATACTTTTTTGAAGTTCGTATTCTGTTGATATAATTTTTTGAAAGTATGATTTTCACCCAAGACTTGCTGCCGCGCACCTGTTTTACTTCCTCATTAAACACAGGAGTGTCCGCTTTGCTAAATCCTTGCGCATTAACGTTTAAGACATAAGCCTGATTTTCAATAGCGCGGGCCTTGCAAAGCGCGGCACGGTCGCCGAGACGCTGGTTTGGCCATTGCGACACGCACAACAGCACATCGTAATTATCAGTATTTCTGCACCATACAGGAAAACGCAAGTCATAGCAGATTATTGGGCGGAATTTGAATCCACCATATTCAAAACTTATGATTTGAGTGCCGGGTGTAACATATTTTTTCTCAAAATCGCCAAAGAGATGACGCTTGTTGTAAAAATACTCTTTTCCATCGGGCAAAATAGCGCAGAAACGATTGAAAATCTTGCCGTTTTCCCTAACATAGAAACTTCCGGCGACGGCGGTTTTGTACTTGGCAGACCACTCTTTAAACAGCGCGACATTGCCCTCACCGTCAAACTCTGTATCGGCAGACACATTGCAGCCGGTGTCGAACGCCTCGGGAAGTATCCACATTTCTACATTCCTGTTTCGGGCTATAGCACTTTGAATCAGATCAATATTGGCTTTGCTATCAGCCATGTATTTGTTTTCAAAAAAACCTATTATCATAACTTATTGATTATCATTTTTGTAACCAGCAAGAGCAATACGAATCTCGTCCCACGAGTATTTTTCGCCAAGTCCAGCCCGTACCTCGCCAAGACCTTTCAACTTAGGATTTTCGGCAAGAAACATACATATCTCCTCGTAAATTTTAGGTGAAATCACAGCGTCGGCAGGAATACGTCCCGAAGCCACAAAACGTTCGAGATGTCCGTACACAGTAGACTTCGCAAGTCCGCGCTTTGCGGCTATCTCAGCAATATCGCATCCGTCCTCTAACATCGCAACAGACTTTTCCTCCGAACTCATTGATTCAAAGGCGGCTGTCTCCAAAGCCAATTCGTCCACAGCCATACCTTTTTGACGGCGGTAATTTACCACAATTTCAAAAATAGCCTTCGCAAACGTTTTGCCACGTCCTCCGCCCATGCCTTTTATCTTTATAAGTTCCTTATACTCAGCTGGAACATTATTAGAAATACTGAGGATTGTTTTCGACGGAAGAATATCCTTCGGCTCAAGCCCGGCATCGTCGGCTTTGTTGTTTCGCCACGTTGACAGCATCTTATATAGTTCGGGATGCTTGCTTAGCGAGGTGTTCGCGCCCGAAGACGATTTCAACTTGACAGTGTCGTCTGACATTGAGAGTTTAGCCTTGGTTACGAGATATTTTTTTATATCAAAACCATCCTGAAGAGCGCAAATACAGCCGTACTTCACCTTGAAAACTGTGTTAAAATTGTCATAATTGTCGTTAATGCGCTTAGATTTTACCTTGTCGTCGCAGTCGAACGAAAACGAGTCGTAAATTGGCTTTACATACTCTTCAAGTTTCTGCTTGTAATAGACACATCCTTTTGATATTCTTTCTATCAGCTCTTTTTCTTGTTCGGGATCGGGCGACGATGCGTATTTAGAGTTGATTACTGCGGTAAACTTTTCCGAAACAGTCATCATATCTGCAAAAATCTTAGAGTCAACACCATCGAGCAGAGAGGTGTTACCCACAAACGACGTTCCAGCTTCGGCCACAGCACGTTGCAAAGTCTGCACCGCGGCGTGAATCTGGGCAAAGTCGAACATTTCTGCCACAAGGTTGAAAAAATATTGACGGCGGTCGTTAGAAAGGGTATTGTTGTCGGGCATGTTGTGCTGGATATGCTCGGCAAATGTGTTGATAGTGGGGTCGCAAATAATGTCAGAAGCCTGCAGAGGCTGCAGAAGTATCAGTCCTTCCAAAGTGCGGCAACGGCTCAATGCTACGTAAACCTGTCCATGGGCAAAACTATTGTGGGCGTTGAGCAGCAGATTGTCGAAGGTCAAGCCCTGACTTTTGTGTATGGTAACAGCCCACGCGGTTTTTAGCGGAATCTGCGTAAACGTTCCCGCCACCTCCTCGCTAATCTCCTTTGTTTTAGGGTCGATGGTGTATTTTGTGTTTTCCCAACGCATTGGCTTAACACAAATGTCCTCTGCGTCACCCTTGCATCTCACTATCACGCCCTCGCTGTCGAAACCAGTTATGCGTCCGATTTTTCCATTATAGAAATGCCGCTCGTTACCAGAGTCGTTTTTCATAAACATCACCACGCTGCCAGTCTTGAATGTAAGGTTGCGGTCAACGGGGTACGACGATTCAGGGAAATCTCCTGTTACCTCGGCTGTAAAAGTGCGTTTTTCGGTGTCTAACTCTAAGAGGTGCAATGAGTTAATTCTATCAGCCTGAGCATTTGTGGTAACGAGAGTAACAATATCATCGTTTTTATCAGGAACGTAATTAGGTATGTACCTTGTGTTTAACTTGTCGAGCGTGGATTTGTCCCCATGTCCGTTACGAATAGCGTTGAGCAAACCGATAAAAGATGTATCTGTCTGACGGAAAATCTGGTTAAGTTCGATGCACACATACGAGGTTTTCTGCCATGCCAAACTGCCAAAAAAGTAGTAAGTGTCGTAATATGGCCGCAGAATCTCCTCGTCCTCGGGACGCACCACTGGCGAAAGCTGCTGCATATCACCAATCAAGAGCAGCTGCACTCCGCCAAAAGGTTTTTGCGAACGCCGATAACGCCTCAAGACCGTGTCAACCAAATCCAGCAGGTCGGCGCGAACCATACTAATTTCGTCAATCACAAGCAGTTGCAACGAGCGGATAATGTCAATTTTACCCTTTGAAAAACGACGGTCGGGTTCGGTGTAGCTGCCCGGAATCTGAGGACCGAAAGGAAGTTGGAAAAACGAATGGAGCGTTACTCCGCCGGCATTAATCGCTGCCACACCCGTAGGCGAGGTAACAATCAAGCGCTTGGGGCAAATCTCCTTCAAATGTTTCAGGAATGTGGTTTTTCCTGTTCCCGCCTTGCCGGTAAGAAACACGTTCCGTCCGGTATAAAACAGATAGTTGAAAGCAAGCTCGAGCCGTTCGTTAGTCTTGAAGTTTTCCATTGTCGTATTCGCTCACGTTTTGAGTTATTTCTAAAGAGGCAAGTTTCTTACCCGAATGGACATCAGCGGCGTATTTCATGTACTGGTCTACCACAATGCCATCCGAAAGTCCTACAATAGGCACGGTAATTTCATGTATTCCAGTCCATTCCATAATCGAAGCAAAAAGCTCGGCAGCAGGAATAATCACATCAGCGCGGTCGGGATTTAGTTCGATAAAGCGCATACGGTCGTTGTAGTTGTAAGATTCGAGCTGTTTTTTGAGTTTTTGCAATTTTTTGAGCGTCAGAGGTTCGTTGTTGCTGATGTTAGTAAGCTTAAAAATCTTGTTGATGTTGCCGCCCGTGCCAATAAGTTGGATTCGGGAGTAACGCTTGGCTATGCCAGCGAGCCAGTTTTTGCAACGCTGCATCTCCTCTGGCGTGGCAATGTCTTTAAGAATACGGATTGTGCCTAATTTAAATGAATCAGATGTTATGGTTTGATGCTCGTCAAAAACAGTAATATCAAGGCTTCCGCCGCCCAAGTCCATATAAATATAGGTGTATCCCTTGCGAAGATAATCCGACTTACGGCTCAGCAGCATCAGCGACGACTCTTCCTCGTAGGAAATGATGTCGATGTCGATTCCGGCAAATTTTTTCACGTCGGCCACTATCTCAGCAGCGTTGGAAGCATCCCTGAGAGCCGAAGTAGCGCACACTCTGAAACGCTTGAGCTGCTCCACCTCCATCAAAAGCTTGAATGCCTGCATAATCTTTATCAGGTTGATTCTTTTGAGTTCGCTCACACGCCCCGAGGTAAACACATCCTCGCCAAGACGCAATGGAATACGGTGAATGTGCGATTTGTAGACTTTGGTCTCAGTATCATCTTCGAGCACGTTGGCTATGTAAAGCCTGATGCCGTTGGAACCGATGTCGATAGCTCCTATTTTTAACAAGTTCATAATTCTCTGACTTAATAATACTTAATCTAACAGACGGCTTGCAAGGTCTGCCAAAGGGCTGCGCTCTCCGTGGGTGAGGTTAATGTGAGCAAACGGCAACTGGCCCTTCATCTTGTCGGCAAGATACGAGAGACCGTTGGAGCGCATATCCAAGAAGGGACTGTCGATCTGCTCCACATCGCCGGCAAACACCATCTTAGTGCCTTCGCCAGCGCGCGTGATTATCGTCTTGATTTCGTGTGGCGTGAGGTTCTGCGACTCGTCAACTATAAAGAACGAGTTGCTGAGGCTGCGTCCACGGATGTATGCGAGAGGCGTTATCATAAGTTTCTCTTCCTTCATCATAGTGTCGAAATTCTGGCTTGCCTTGCTGTTGACGCCAAGAGCGTGCTTTATGACGTTGAGATTGTCGAAAAGCGGCTGCATATATGGCGAAATTTTCTGTTTCTCGTTACCGGGAAGATAGCCCAAATCCTTGCCGCCCAAAGCCACCACAGGACGTGAAAGATAGATTTGTCCGAAACCCTTTGCCTGTTCCAAAGCTGCCGCCAAAGCCATGAGGGTTTTGCCAGTTCCAGCTTTACCTGTGATGGTAATCAGCTGGATGTCGGAACGCATAAGGGCATCCATCACAAAACACTGCTCGGCGTTGCGAGGCGTGATACCGCTCGCACGGTATTTTTTCACCTTTTCGATAACGTCGAGACTCTTGTTGTAATAGCAAAGCACGTTGGATTTCTCGTCGCCCACTATAAAATACTCGTTAGCATAAAATGACTCGTCCAAACCGCATTTGTCCAAAGTTATAATGCTTTCTCGGTACAGTCGTCCCACAAAATCGTCCTGAGTGTTAGGCAGTGTGCGTATACCGTCGAAAAGTCGCGATGTGTCAGCCACTTTGCCGGTTTTGTAGTCCTGAGCCTCCATCTGCAGAGCGCGGGCTTTCATCCTAAGGTTGATATCCTGCGACACAAGGATAACGTGCTTTTCGGGAAACTGCTCTTTTTCCCACAGTGCCACAGCGAGAATCTTATGGTCGGGAATCTGCTCCGAAAAAGCCATCTGCATGGCCTTGTTGAAAGGTTTGCCATTAATAATATAAAGTGTACCCCGGTCTTTGCCCAAGGGAATGCCATCTTCAAGATTGATGTTTATTTCGGTAAGGCGGTCGAGCTCGCGCATAAACTCGCGTGCCTGAAGGTTGATGGTGTCGTTACCCTTCTTAAACTTGTCGAGTTCTTCCAACACCACAATCGGAATAACTATATCGTTCTCCTCAAAATTGAATATGCTGTGAAAATCGTGCAATATCACATTGGTATCCAGCACGAAAGTCTTTTTTTTCGATTGCTTCATATTATCAAGTCTTAACGGTTAAAAATAATTGTACCAAATATACGGCAAAAAAACCGTGCCACAAAAGATTTTGATATAAAAATTTCAGCAAGTTTTAATTTTGGTAAAAACCTTGTCTGCTACTCCGGCTTGTTAAGCACATTCACCTTGGCAAGGAAATCAGGTTTGTAGTTGCGCGAAAGCGGGATTTTCACATCCTTGGAATGAACCTTCATAATTACATTGTCGCTCTCTATAATGCTTACGTGGTTGATATTCACGATAAAGCTCCGGTGTGTCTTAAAAAACATTCCCGCAGGCAGCTTTGCCGAAATATCCTTTAACGTCGACAGAATCTCATATCCTGAATCAAAAGTATTGATGGTAAGATTGTTACGATTAACCTCAATCCAATACACATCGTTCCAGTTGATTTTGATATACCGTCCGTCAACCGTCTTGATAAAAAAGTTGAATCCGGTTTCGGGCACAGCGTCGTGTTCCAACATCTTGCGCACACGCGACACGGCTTTCAAAAAGTTCACTTGGTTCACCGGCTTGAGGATATAAGCTGCGGCATTATTGTCGAGCGCGTCGATGGCGTATTTCTCCTTGCCCGAAATCACTACGAACTTGATGCCCTCAGCCGCGTTTCCGAGCATCGAAATCAAATCTATGCCTGTAATGCCGGGCATCTCCACATCCACAAACACGATGTCGATATGTCCAGCGTTTGCCAAGATATAGGGCACAGCGGTAACAGGGTCTGAAAAATAATCCAAAAGGTTCAGAAAACCAGTGTCGGCTATCAGTTTGCGCATATACACGCCCACAGCCTCGTCGTCGTCTATTACCAAACAATTCATAACAAATACTTTTTGAGTTACAAAATAACATCATTTAACCTTAATCTGCAAAAAAAATCGCCATCAAAATATGCCTCAACATCAATATTAGGCATGAATTATGCAAGTATTTAGTTAGAATTTAAATAAAATGGTAAACTATAAACAATTGATAAACAATAAAATAGGTAAACTAATAAAGATTTCGGTCTTTACACTCGCTTTGGTATGCGCAACAGTGAGAGGCTATTCGCAAAACTACAACGAAAAAACCATCGACAGTCTCGACATCACACTTCAAAACCTATACACCTCAGGAGCTCCCGACAAAGAAATACTCATGGTACTCTCCAAACTGTACAGCCTGAGCAGCATTTCGCAGCCCTATCTCGCACTCGAATACGCGGGACAGGCTCTCCAGCTCTCCAACAGCGACATGTCGGGACAAGCCGGATGGTATCAAAAAATCGCCGACATATATTTTGAGCAAAAGGTATACTACATGGCAATGGAAAACTATCTGATGGCATATACGCTTTACAAACAGCTCGACATGAAGAAAGAAATGGCATACGCCCAGCTCAACATCGGCAAAACCTACTTTATACAGAGTGTCGACGATGTGGCTATGTCGTATTATGAGCAATCTGAAACCATTTTTAAGCAAATCAACGACCGTGCGGGACAGGCACGTGCAAAAAACAACATAGGCAGTGTAAACCTCGCCATGTATCAGTACGACAAGGCTGAAATCAATTTTGCCGACGCGCTCCAGATAAGCCTCGACACCAAAGATCCGCTGCTGATAGCTGAAAGCTACCGTTTTTTGGCGCAGCTCTACGACCAGAACGAGGATTACGAAAACGAGGGCAAGATGCTCGAACAGGCTATCAAGCAGTACCGCATTGCCGGAAGCAAAAAAGACATCGCCGAATCGTATTTCCTGATAGGCGAAATGAACTATCACAACGAAGAATACTCACAAGCATTCGACAACTACCAGAAGGCATTCAACAAATTTGCGGAACTCGACCTCTACCCCAACATAGCATCAGTGTACAACCGCCAAGGACGGATAAAATTTATGCAAGGTAACTACACCGAAGCCCGGAACATGGCGCAGACCTCGCTCTCGATGGCCGACATGAACGCATGGCCTACCCAGAAGGCGGAGGCACTTCTTCTGCTTTCCGACATCAGCAGCAAGCAGAACAAGACCGACAGCGCGTACATACTACTTCTGCGCTACACAGCTGTGCAAGACTCGATTTACGAGACCAAAAAAGCGGAGAGCTTTTCGGAACTTCAGGTGAGCATCTCCACAAAAGAAAAAGAGAAAGAATTGGCATTAGCGGAGGAAAAAATCAACCGCAACCGACTCATTACCATCATTATTTCGATAATCGCAATAATGTGCGCGGCGTTTATGTTCTATATTTTCAACATCAGCCGCCGACTCAAAAGCACCAATGCGACGCTCCAGAACCAAAACGAAGAAATCAACCGTCAGAAAGCTGAAATCGAGCATCAGAACCTCGACATCACATCGTCAATCAACTACGCTGCACGCATCCAAAAAGCCATGCTGCCCGGAACCGACTTCCTGAAAAAACACTTTGCCGACAGCTTTGTATATTTCTATCCCCGCGAAATAGTCAGCGGCGATTTCTACTGGTTTTCAGAGGTTAAGAAACAACGCCCTCCATCGCTCTTCCGCCGAAAGGATCAGCACTTGGACGACGAAAGCAAACTTATCACAGCCGTTATCGACTGCACTGGACACGGAGTTCCAGGTTCGTTTATGAGTATGCTCGGCGATGCACTGCTCAACCAAATAGTTAATTTTCAAAACATTACACAGCCCGACATTATACTCAACGAACTCAACAAATTAGTGATAGCCACACTCAAGCAAGACACCTCACAAAACAACGACGGCATGGACGCAGCCATCTGCACCATCGACAAAGCCGCAAGAACACTCCAGTTTGCCGGTGCAAAATCGCCGTTGCTCTATATTCAAAACAACGAGATGCACAAAATCAACGGTGACCTCAAGTTTATCGGAGGAATACAGAAAGGCGAAAACACCAACTTCACCTGCCACCAAATCGACATCACAGCCCCCACCTCATTCTATATCTATTCCGACGGATACCAAGACCAGTTCGGCGGCAAAAACGGACGAAAGTTCATGGCAAAAAGGCTCAGGGAAATGATTGCCGAAAACAGCCAACTGCCGTTTGAAAAACAAAAACAGATTCTTTTCGACACGTTCCAAGAGTGGAAAAAAGACTACATTCAGATGGACGACACCACCATAATCGGCATAAAAATATAGTCTTTACACCTTATTATATATAAGCAATCTGAAAAAAGCAAAAAAAACTGCACGTAAAGCGCAACAAACCGCCATTGCATTACGCTATAAGACAATATATTGCATTAAACTAAAATAAAAACACAAAAAATACAAAAAAATACCTGAAATTATTTTGAAATATCAGAATAATTTTTTGAAATTTGTAGTATAGCCCGTAGGCAAAAAAATAGAAGAAACTTAAGCAGGAAAAAAAACGATAAGCGATAAAAAGAAAGCGATATGGATAAAAAAACAGATAATTTAACAGAATATCTACACAAGTTTTTTGGATTCGACCGTTTCAAAGGCGAACAGGAAGTAGTAGTAAAAAACGTTTTGGCTGGTAACGATACATTTGTGCTAATGCCCACCGGCGGAGGCAAATCGCTTTGCTACCAACTGCCTTCGCTAATACTCGAAGGCACGGCGATAGTAATATCACCGCTGATTGCGCTAATGAAAAACCAAGTGGACTCCATGCGGAGCATAAGCACTAACGAAAGCATCGCGCATTTTCTCAACAGTTCGCTCTCGAAACAGCAGATTGCGCAGGTGAAAAGCGACATTGTTGAAGGCAAAACCAAACTATTGTATGTAGCTCCCGAAAGCCTCACCAAAGAAGAGAACATCGAGTTCCTCAAGCAGGTGAAAATATCGTTTTACGCCATCGACGAGGCGCACTGCATCTCGGAATGGGGTCACGACTTCCGTCCAGAATACCGCAGGATACGTCCGATTATCGAAGAAATAGGACGAAGCCCAATTATCGCGCTCACCGCCACAGCCACGCCCAAAGTTCAGCACGACATCCAGAAAAACCTCGGCATTTTGGACGCAACTGTTTATAAATCATCGTTTTTCCGTGCAAACCTTTACTACGAAGTCCGTCCAAAAATCGACATCGACCGTCAGATTATCAAATTTATCAAAAACAACAAAGGCAAAAGCGGTATCATCTACTGCCTCAGCCGCAAAAAAGTGGAAGAACTTGCCCAGACGCTCTGTGTCAACGACATAAAGGCACTCCCCTACCACGCCGGCATGGATTCCGCAACCCGCAGCGCCAACCAAGACAAGTTCCTTATGGAAGAGGCTGACGTAATAGTAGCCACAATTGCCTTCGGCATGGGCATCGACAAGCCCGACGTGCGTTTTGTAATCCACTACGATATGCCAAAAAGCCTTGAGGGATACTATCAGGAGACAGGCCGGGCAGGCCGCGACGGCGGCGAAGGTCAGTGCATCGCATTCTATTCCTTCAAGGACATTCAGAAACTTGAAAAATTCATGCAAGGCAAGCCCCTCAGCGAACAGGAAATCGGCAGACAGCTTCTCGCCGAAACTGTTGCCTACGCCGAAACTTCCATGTGCCGTAGCAAGATGCTGCTCAACTATTTCGGCGAAATTCTTCCCGAGCCGTGCGGCAACTGCGACAACTGCCAGCATCCACAGAAACAGTTCGAGGGCAAAGAGTCAATCATACTGGCTCTCAAAGTGATACTCACCATCAAAGAAAAATTCAAAACCGAACACGTGGCAAAAGTACTTGCAGGCGTGGCAGACTCGCAGGTAAAGACATACAAGCACCACAAGCTATCCTGCTTTGGCTGCGGCGAAGACCTCGGCGACGAAAACTACTGGAACGCAGTACTACGTCAATCGCTCGTTTACGGATTCCTCACCAAAGACATTGAAAACTACGGACTTCTGAAACTCACCAACAAAGGTCACGAATTTTTGAAAAGTCCTTTCGATATCAAGCTCGTCAAGAATCACGACTACGAAAACGAAGAGGACGACAGCGACGATACGACGCCTCACGGCATGAACGGCGGAGCATCCGACCCAGAGCTGTTCAAACTGCTAAAAGACCTCCGCAAAAAGGTTTCAAAGCAGAAAGGCGTGCCTCCGTTTGTAATTTTCCAAGACTCCTCGCTCGAAGACATGGCGGTGCAGTATCCCATCACGCTGGAAGAACTTACCCAGATTGTGGGCGTAGGATACGGCAAAGCCCAGAAATTCGGTAAGGAATTTGTCGAACTTATCAAACGATACGTTCAGGAAAAAGAGATTGAGCGTCCGCAAGACATGGTGGTTAAGTCGGTGGTGTCCAAATCGGGACTCAAAGTCTACATCATACAGAGCATCGACCGCCAAATCGACCTCGAAGACATCTGCGAGGCAAAACAGTTGGAAATGGACGAACTTCTCGGCGAAATTGAGTCGATAATCAACTCCGGCACGAAGCTCAACCTCAACTACTACGTTGACCGCATAATCGACGATGAGCGGCAGCAGGAGGTTTACGATTATTTCGACCATGCCGAAACAGAGTCAATCGACGAGGCTCTCAAGGCACTCGGCGAGGACGAATATTCCGAAGAGGAACTCCGCTTGATGAGAATAATGTACATTTCGGAAAAAGGACATTAAACAAAAACAGCAACAGCAATGAAACAACTCAAAGCAGGATACTTTACAAGCGGCATCAATTCGCTCAGAACAAACGACTCAACATCGGCAAAGGTAGATGCACTTATACGTCAGCTCTGCTATTTTGAACTTGACAGCAGTTTTGACCTTGCGCCCGACTCCGCCGACCCCGCCATTGCTGTTATCTACAACATAGTTTCGCGCGGTACTCCCACCTACGCTTCACAGTTTATCGAGGGCATCTTGTCCACAACCATCGGCAAAACCCTCAAACGCATCGACGGCGACGGCACTATCTACCACGAGATTCAAAAAGACGAAGTCAAGGAGGCTGTTTTCAAAGCCCTCCACATAGTTGACCCGCGTATCACCGACTCGATTCCACTGCACGGAGAAAACAAGGAGGTGCTGCTCAACGATTTTGTTTACAACGTTGCCAAACCGTTGTGCGGCAACTATATAACCCAAATAGCCGAGAAAAACGCACCGATAGAGAACCTGTTCAAATTCAATCCGAAGAACCACAGGCTTATTGAAACTCTCAAATCTGACCCGTCGTACAGCTTTCTTGACGAAAACGCCGACCTCTGTTTTTCCGCGCCATACACCGACAACTCAGCTGGAAGCATAATCTTCAACTTCGACGCCTCCAACGATAACATCGACCACACCGACTACATCAAGGAGGAAAAAATCACAGAACTCCTCAAAAACATCAACGTTGACGGACGAATAATCATCAAACACGGCTGCGACATAGAGGAGTCAAAAGAGAGGCTGTCGGTATTTACACAGAACAGCTATTTCGACATCATAAGACAGAACTACGAATCGCCGCTATACTCCAACGAAGACGGCATAGAGGCTCTGCAGATAGCTCTCACGCCACCGGCTGCGGCACGTATCCAAAAAACCGTTCTCGAAGCCCTCAACTCGGGCGCGCTCAGCCTCAACGACAAAACGTGGAATATTTGCGTTATCGAACGCGACGTGCCCTGCGCTTTCATTGCCTTCGAGGATTTGAAACAGCATTTCAACAATCTTTTCACCCTCGAAAACCAAGGACGCAAGTTTCCGAACATCAAACTGAGCATTTTCTACACGCCCGAATTTGCCGAAACATCGCAGACACTTCTCTACCAAGGCCAGCGCGACGACATTTCGGAGTTTGACCCATCGGAAAAATACGACCTGCTTATCGACATTTCGATGTTACAGCGTTGCAGCGACGAGATGTCAAAACCTGAAACCGCCGCCAAGCAATACGCGGTGATACGTTCAGCCAAATCGCCCAAAGCCGACACCAAACTGCTGTTCGACAAATCCATACTCTACAACATCAACATCCAAAAAGCGGACGGCAACAACTCCGACGAAGACGACCCCGACGATTCAGACGATGCCGAAAACTACGACGAACAGGAAGATGCACTGAGATTCTTCCTCAAAAACATATTCCAGAAAAAGGACTTCACACCTACACAGGTAGAGTCAATAAGCCAGCTGCTCAACGGCAAAAGCATACTCCATGTGTCGCCTCCGGGCAGCGGCAAAACGCTCATAGCATTTTTCGCGGCATATATGAAACCGGGCTACAGCCTGTTTCTACCGCCCACCATCGCCGTTATGAAAATGCAGTTTGAAATGCTGCGTTCAAGAAACATCGACACCAATTTTTACATAAACCCCATATTACAAAAGACTTACGACCGTACCAAGGCTGTACAGTCGATAATCAACGGCGAATCTATCATCACTTTTATTTCGCCGTCGCTGATGCACGACCCTTACATTAGGAGCATCTTCAAAAAAATCGACCAGAAAAACATACCGGTCTACCATATTTTTGTTGACGAGGCACAGCTGATTTCCACGCAGACACCCGATTTCCGTCCATACTATCAGGATATAAAAAACACGATTGTCCGCAATTTCCACTTTGAAAACATCTGCCAGATACGCACAGGTGCGTTCACATCCTGCCAAGAATACAATGTTAAAAACGAGATTGCTGAAAAATTCGGCACCGACATCACCCTCTCATACAGCCAAAAACTATCTGAAATGCCTGAGATACGTGTTCACGAGATTTCCGACGACAACACCACAAGTTCTGGAGCCGAAACATATTACCACAAGCTCAAGCAGAACCTCGCCGAAAAAATCATCAACGCCAACAAAAACAACTGCACCATAATATACGGCGCACAGATGCCTTTCGCGCCTGAAGCAGACAACAACGACGATAACGGCATAGTATTCTACCAAGGCGATGCCGACGACCGATACAACAATATAACCAACTCAGTAGCAATAGATTCAAGCAACACCTACCGCAAATTCTGCAAATCTACCAAAGGTGTGATGTCAGCTGTCCGCACGGCAGGTATCGGCATGCACGCGCAGAACCTCACCAACGCTATACTTTTTGAGCCTCCGTACTCGCTCGACGAATTTTACCGCATGAGCGGACGCGCCAAAAAAGGCATGGTAAAGAAGGTGGACGTAATACTCAACACCATTCAAAAAGAGTTCGCTGGCACAGAATCAATCCGCGACGAAAAAGGCAACATCAAAACTGCCGAAAACATCATCGACACCAACTACGACGCAGTGTACAACCTGCACAGGCTATCAAAACAGTTTCCGGGCAAGGAGAAGGAAAAAAACATAATGCACGAAATTCTCAACGGCATACTTCACCCGCAGAAATCGGGCAGGGACACCATAGCAGAAGCTGTGTTCAACGAGTTTGGCCTAACAATCGACATCGAAGCCGAGCCAATGTCAGAGCCTTACCAACTGTATATCTACACCAACAATAGGGAAAAGAGTTTAGGCTATATCAATTGCAAAGACAACGAGTTAGTAATGCCCGACTCGGTGTACGACGCACCTCTCGCCGAAAAAATCCAGTCGTACATTTTCGATCTCATCACCAGCAACACCGAAAACACACTTGAGTTTCTCGCCCAATTGGATAACATTCACGATGCCGAGGAGAGCGACGGACTGCAGACCGTAGCCGATTCAATACCAACAGGAAACACCACAGAACTGACTATTCCGTTTTACAACAGCACGTTTAAAGACGCGGCCGACATACTCAACAGCAACCTCAACACTAACGTTGACGCGCAATGCCTGATGCGTTGCTACAAAAAGACATTCACGCTCAACGAATTTGAGAAGCTCGTAAATTCCGAATCGGGCGCAAACCCAAAGACCCTGGACGACAAGGCAAAAATCAAATTCTCAGTGCTTTACCACAAGTTCCGCAACAAACGAGACACCATGAGGGCGGTAACACGTCTCAAAGAAATAGACCTTATCGACGACTATCTTGTAAACCCAGCCGAAAGCGAGATTACTGTAACCATAACCAAGCACGACATGGATTTCTACAAGATGAAACTCCTACCAATACTCTCGCGAAACCTCACTCGCGACAAGGCATTAGCTTACATCTCATCCATCGAAGACGCGAAATACCTTGTAATTGAGAAATATACGGATGTGCTAACAGATTTTTTCTACAACGAAATTTATCCGCTCTATCAAAAGATGGTGTTGGACTGCAACAATTTCTTCAAGACAGTTTTAGAGAAACAAAAGAGCAATTCCGTTACACAAGAGATGATAGCAGCCAACCTCAACAACTATTTCGTATCGCGTTACAACTGCAAGTTCGTATACCAGAACATCTCCGAAAACATACAGGATGTCAACAACATACTCGAAATATTGGAGCAAACCGGCGGCAATATCAGCGAAATGAAGCATCTCGAAGAGTCGCTCTCGCAGGACAATCCCGAAAACCGCACACCCGCCAACAAGATAATTTGCGGATACTGCAACCTCCTAACCGCCAAACCCGACGACTACACCGGGCGGTTCAACGCCTACGGCCTTATCTGCGAAGGTTTGAACGAATACAGATACAGCCCCGACAAAACAGTTGAAAATTTCAACACCGACGCCGATGCCGTGGCGAAAAAAATATCATCGGAAAATTTCGACCTCAAAGACGAAGCCGAAAGCGTAATAAAACTAAGGCTGCAGACTCAGTGGTTAAAAAGATTCAACTCGCAAATACTTAAAATATCATAACTTAGAAATAAACTGTACAATATATGAAAGAACTTATTGACAACGAATTAGCCCAGCTGCAAAAAGACCTTGAGAATCTTCAGTCGGCAGCAAAACAGATTTCTAACGCAGGAGAAGCGTCTGCCAACGTGATTCAGGAGGCGAAAAACATTCAGGACGATTTTGCTAAAAATCTCGACAAGCTAACATCGCTCTACACGCAATATCTCGAACAGGCCGACAAAAACTCCTCGCAGCGAAACGACGATATTGTCAACTTTTTCAAGAAGACAATATCCGATCAGACTGTAATCTTGGACAAATACGGAGCTCTCGTTAGCACCATCAACGAAAACTCCAAAAAGCTCATCGAGGCATCGCAGGAAAACCAGAAGGCTACTGTAGAAAAACTTGTGAAGTTTACACAGGAAAAAGTTGACAATCAGGACTCTCTATTGAAAAAAACCGCCGCCGAAACCACACAAAAGGTGGAAGCTGTAAAATCTTCGTACCTCAAGCAAGCCGAGGAGACCGACAAGCTGCTCAAATCGTACCTCGAACTCGCACAAAGCACCGAAGAACTAAAACAGAATATCGACAAAGTGGACTTTCCACAGCGTTTCGACAAGCTTTCGACCCTTGTGAACAATCTGTCAGCCGACCAGCAGAAAACTGCCAAACAGCTGGAGCAAATTGGAGAAACAACCTCGGCATCGGACAAAAACCTGCTCGAGACCGTTCTCCAGAATCAAAAGTCGCTCAGAACCATCAAGGTGCTTGCCTGGATTACAACCATCATCACCATCCTTACCGTGGCTACATTTGTATACATCGGTTTCAAAACAGAGCTGATTCACCTCTTGTTCTAAATTGTTGACAAAGTTTAGGCTTGCTTTTCCGACAGAAACTTTTCAGCGTCTAATGCAGCCTTGCAACCAGAGCCTGCCGCTACCACAGCCTGACGGTACACAGGATCGGCACAATCGCCACAAGCAAACACTCCCGAAACATTGGTATGAGTAGAATTGCCGTCGGTAATGATATAGCCGTTTTTGTCGGTGGCTATCTGCGATGCAAAAATCTCGGTCTGAGGCTGTCTTCCTATGGCTACGAAATAACCCGTTACGCTCAGACTCTTAGTCTGTTCGTCAGCCTGTCCGGCACGGTATTTCAGGGTAACGCCCTCCACGCCGTTGTCGCCAAAAATATCTGAAACCTGATGCTCGTAAAGCAATTCGATATTGGATGTTTCGGAAAGACGTTTTTGTAGAATATCAGATGCGCGGAGATAGTTTTTGCGCACAGCCAGATAGACCTTGCGGCAAATCTTGCTAAGGTACAAGGCATCGCCGACAGCAGTATCACCGCCGCCCACAACTATAACATCCTGATTGCGATAGAAAAATCCGTCGCACACAGCACACGCCGAAACGCCCATTCCGGCATATTTCTTTTCACCTTCGATGCCGAGATATTTGGCAGATGCTCCCGTGGCAATTATCACAGTTTCAGCGTTATACACAGTTCCACCGTCGGTTTCCACCACAAACGGATTATTACTGAAATCAGCCTTAACAACGGTAGCTGAAACAATCTCCGTTCCGAATTTCGCGGCCTGCTGTTTCATTTTGTCGGTAAGGTCAAACCCCGAAATCATATCTGGAAAACCCGGATAATTCTCTATATCATTGGTAGTTGTAAGCTGTCCACCCTCCACAGGGCCGGCAATTATCACCGGATTCATTCCGGCACGCGCAGCATAAATTGCAGCCGTATACCCTGCCGGTCCTGATCCTATTATCAAACATTTAATGTTACTCATAATTATATATCTTAGATTGTGTCTTTAATTTACAAAAATATTGGATTTGTGCCTAAAAAACAAATATCTGTTACAAAATATCAAAAATGTGAAATACTACATCTTATCCAAAGTCTTTTCCAATCCCACCACTGCCTCTTCAATTTCGGAGTTGGTGATGGTGAGCGGCGGGGTGAATCTGAAAGCGTGGTCTCGAAAAATGAAGGTGTCGGAAACGATGCGGTTGTTTAAAGTCTTGTGCCAAAAGTTAGACATATCTATCGAATGGTCTACCTCTATTCCTCTAAATAATCCAAGCCCCCAAGTGCGGATTACACGAGGATGCTTTTCGATAAGAGATGCAAAATAGTCGCCTTTTTCGGTTGCGGTTTCTACAAGATGCTCATCCTCAATAACATTGATATTGGCAAGTGCGGCGGCAGTACAAACTGGATGTCCGCCGAATGTGGTGATGTGTCCGAGGATTGGATTGTCGCAAAAAACCTCCATAATCTTCTTGTCCGACACAAACGCACCGATGGGCATTCCGCCGCCGAGCCCCTTGGCAAAGGTTACGATGTCGGGAACAATTCCGAAATTTTCAAACCCGAACCATTTGCCAGTGCGCCCCCACCCCATCTGCACTTCGTCTATTATTAAAAGTGTGCCGGTGGCTGTGCAACGCTCACGCAATGCCGCAAGCCATCCGTTTTCGGGAATATTGAGTCCGCCCTCGCTTTGAATAGCCTCTGTGATAACGCAG
>JAFYFR010000038.1 GCA_017543645.1 Bacteroidales bacterium | reverse complement strand
TGGTATTTTTCGTATTATTTTATAATTTAGCAACGAAATATAAAATGTAGACATTATGGAACAGTCAAGAACCAAAAATATTACCGACAATTTTCCTGACTTTGGACCGCATACCATAGAAGAAGCCTTCTGGTCTGTTGCCGAGGCAGAAAAACAGTTTGCCGAAAACGAATGTTTTTCTAATGAGGATGTTTTAAAAAAAATGAAAGCAAAATACTGCGTTTTATAATTATCAAATATTAAAATATTCCACAGTCTTTTTGAGGTTTTCGCTCTCGACGGCGAGGGTTTGGCTCGACGACGAAAGTTCCTCTGCCGACGACGAATACTGCTGCGTGATTTCGTTTAACTGACGTACAGCATTGTTGATTTGAGCAATGCCTGTGGTCTGTTCGTTGCTTGCCTCGGCTATCTCGCGCACAAGCATAGCGGTTTTTTCAATATCGGGAAGTATGTTGATAAGCAGTTTTCCGGCATCTTCGGAAATTCTTACGCCTTCTTTGCTCACCTTGTCGATTTCGGCGGCAGCTGTGGCACTGCGTTCGGCAAGTTTGCGCACCTCGGCGGCTACCACGGCAAAGCCTTTGCCGTTTTCGCCAGCACGTGCCGCCTCTACTGCTGCGTTGAGAGCGAGAATATTGGTTTGGAACGCAATCTCGTCGATAATTGAAATTTTGGCTGCAATATCTTTCATTGCCGTTACCGAACGCATACTTGCCTCGCTACCTTCGCGGATGCTTTCGAGTGCCTTCTGCGCTATCTTTTCGGTTTGACGTGCGTTTTGGTTGTTTTGCTCTATCGAGGCGCTCATCTCTTCAACAGATGTTGACACTTGCTCTGCCGATGCGGTCTGCAATCCTGCTCCACGGCTCATCATCTCAGATGCGTTAGACATTTCGTTGCTGCTCTGATAGATATTGTCGGCACCTGATATAATGTTGGAAACCACTGTTTTAAGGTTGTGGTTCATAGTGTTCAACTGCTCTGCCATCTCCGAAAATTCGTCGCCGGTGTTGATTTCCACATTGGCGGTAAGGTCGCCCTCGGTGATACGCTTGATGCCGTCGACAGATTTTTTGATGGGGTTGATGGTGCTACGGGTCATAGCCACTATAAGCACCACGCTGATGGCAATCGACACCAAAAGGAGAATTACCATAAGTTTTTGACTGCCCGACATACGCTCGCCCAATGCCACAATAATATCGTTGACCTCTTGGGTGTGTTTGGCGTTGAATTTAAGTTCGAGTTCAATTACTTCGGCAGCCATAGCGTTGGCTTTTTGAGTGTTGGAAGCCACAACAGCTGCTTGTTGGTAATAGTTCTGAGTTTTGGCAGAATACTCTTTCATTTGGTCGAGCATATCCTTCATAGTGGCAGCCTGACCAATTTCGGGGGCAAATTTGGCAATAGTTTTTACAAGGTCGGCGGTGCGGTTGATGGCCTGCTGAATCTGCGTTTGGTCTACGATAGTGCCTTTGGATATATCCACAGTGTGCAGAAGGTCGGATATTGTCTTCTGCCTCAGAGCCGATTCTTTGGCATTGTTTTTATTGGCGTGGTCGATTACCGCCTGTTGAAGTTTTTCGATATTTGGGAAAAAATGTTGGTCTTTAATAACATTCATTTCGCCGTGGATGGCATTCATCTTTATGCCGATTTCCATACTTTGGTGTATAAGTAATTGGAAAACTGCCGTTTTGGATATCATAGAATCTACCATCACACGGTCGTCGCCGGTAGACATCTCTTTCATTTTTTGAAAGCACTCCATCACACTTTTAAAGTGGTCGAGAGCCGAATTACGCTTTGCCACATCGTGCGAGGCATTATAAGCCTGAATATCCGACAGTGCCAATAGCGAGTGCTGATATGCAAGCACGCCCATATCTTTGGCAGGTATCGCCTCTTTAAAGAAATATTCCGCGCTGTTTTTAGAGTTGCGCATTATAAAGATTGCTACTACAATAGCGAATCCTGTGAGTGCCAAAATCAATCCAAATTGAAAGGTAATCTTCCGTGCTACCGAATGTTGCTTTACGTTTGCCATATTTTTCTTTATTAATCAATACCAAAGTTATTTGTTACCAAACAAATACCTTGCTATTATACAATAAAAATGGCAAAAAGTTTCATTGATTACATAAATTAATTATTTACCCAATATTAAAATATTCAACAGTCTTTTTGAGATTTTCGCTCTCAACGGCGAGGGTCTGGCTCGACGACGAAAGTTCCTCTGCCGACGAAGAATACTGCTGCGTGATTTCGTTTAACTGACGTACGGCGTTGTTGATTTGCGCGATGCCGGAGGTCTGCTCGTTGCTTGCTTCGGCGATTTCGCGTACAAGCATTGCTGTCTTTTCGATTTCGGGAAGAATGTTGGTGAGCAGCTTGCCTGCGTCTTCGGATATTCTTACGCCCTCTTTGCTCACCTTGTCGATTTCGGAGGCGGCTATGGCACTGCGTTCGGCAAGTTTGCGCACCTCGGCGGCTACCACGGCGAATCCTTTGCCGTTTTCGCCCGCGCGTGCCGCCTCTACTGCGGCGTTGAGCGCAAGTATGTTGGTTTGGAACGCTATCTCGTCGATGATTGAAATCTTGGCTGCAATATCTTTCATTGCCAAAACCGAGCGCATACTTGCCTCGCTGCCTTCGCGTATGCTTTCGAGTGCCTTCTGCGCTATCTTTTCGGTTTGACGCGCGTTTTGGTTGTTCTGCTCTATCGACGCGCTCATCTGCTCTACCGACGACGAAACCTGCTCTGCCGAGGCTGCCTGCATTGTGGCTCCACGGCTCATCATATCCGAGGCGTTAGACATTTCGCTACTGCTCTGATAGATATTGTCGGCACCTGATATAATGTTGGAAACCACTGTTTTGAGGTTGTCGTTCATTGTGTTCAACTGATTAGCCATCTCCGAAAACTCGTCGCCGGTGTTGATTTCCACATTGGCGGTAAGATCGCCCTCGGTGATGCGCTTTATGCCTTCAACCGATTTTTTGATGGGGTTGATGGTGTTGCGGGTCATTGCCACTATTAATATAATGCAGATTGCAATTGAGGCTATGAGCAAGATTACCATTAGGGTTTGGCTCTTGGTCATACGCTGGTTGAGGTTCATTATAATGTTGCTGACCTCTTGTGTCTGCTTCTCGTTAAATTGTTTTTCCAATTCGAGCACTTGGCTGCTGAATACGTTAGCTTTGGAGTTCTGGGCGGTTACGGTTGCCAAAAGTTCGTAATACTTTTTTGTTTTGTCGGAATAGTTCTGCATTGCCGAAATCATTTCTTTCATAGTGGCTGCCTGTCCTATTTCGGGTGCGAATTTTGCTATTTGCTTAATAAGGTCGCCCGTGCGCGCGATTGCCTGTTGTATAAGTTTCTGATCTGAGATTGTGCCTTTCGACACATCCACAAGGTGAAGCAAGTCGGATATTACTTTCAGCCGTTGCGCCGACTCTTTTGCGTTATTTTTGTTAGCGTTGGCTATTACGGCTTTTTGCAGCTTTTCGATATTAGGGAAAAAATATTGGTCTTTGATTGTATTCATATCGTTGTGGATAGCGGTCATCTCGTTGGCGAGTATTATATTGTTGTGCACGATAGTGTTGTAACGTGCCGACTTGGCAATCATCGAGTCTACCAAAACAGCGTCGTCGCCCGAAACACGCTGCTTGATTTCGTTAAAACAGTTCATCACCACTTTGAGATACTCGATTGCCGAATGGCGGCGCGCCTCGTCGTGGGTGGTGGAATAGATTTGCACGTCCGACAGACCGAGCAATGTGTTCTGATAGGCGAGATTTCCCCAGTCTTTGGTGGGTATGGCCTTTTCAAAAAACATCTGAGCGCTGTTCTTGGAACTGCTCATTATAAAAATCGCCATAACAATAGCGAAACCTGTAAGAAGAAGTATCAATCCAAATTGAAGTGTAATTTTCCGTGCTACCGAATGATTCTTTAAGTTTGTCATTTTAAGTTATTTATAATGCTAATAATAATATTAGTAATATCAATACAAATACCTTGCAAATATATAATAAAAAATAAAATAATTAGCATTAGCATATAAAAAAAAATAGACAGGCGTAAAAAAAAGAGCCTGTCTATTAATTATGTATCAATAAAGATATTGATTATTTGCTTTCTTCTGCCAACTTGATTATAGCATCCACGAATGGTTTTGGCTGATAGTTGCGGTCGATGGCGAGGGGATAGTCGGTGCGACCGGGCATAGGCCAGCCGTTTTTCCAACTGTCGGCATCGGTAAGTCCCCAGAATGTTACACGGTCGATAACGTCGGCGTGTTTGAGGTAAATTTTAAAGAGTTTTACAAAAAAGTCGGTCTGCTCCTGCGCCTTGGCAGCGGGAAGACTGTCGGTGTAGGGGTTCATCTCTTTCATATATTCAAAATTGGTCTCCACTGCTGCGCCGTAATTGCCGGTAGGCCAAGGAAGAACGCTGAGGTCGAGTTCGGTAATCATCACCTTTACACCCTCGGCGGCGTATGCCTCGATGCTTTTTTCGTATTCTTCGAGATTGGTGTCGAAAGCCACGTGCGACTGCATTCCGATACCATCAATGCGGCATCCGGCGGCTTTGAGGTCGCGCACAAGT
>JAFYFR010000037.1 GCA_017543645.1 Bacteroidales bacterium | reverse complement strand
AGAATTTATAGCCATATTATTCATTATCATCCCCCGAGGCTGACGCGATGTCAGCCTCGTTTTTTTTGTGCAAAAACACACTTTTTGAAAATATTTTTGCCTACTTAAATAATTTTTCCCAACTTTGCACCTTGAAATAATATTAATATTAATAACAAACACTCTCTAAAAATGGAAAAAAACGAACTCATCGCTAAAATCAACAGCGTTCTCGCTAACGAATTTGAAGTAGAAGAAACTGAAATCGCTCCCGAAAAAGAGATCAAAGCAACTCTTCAGCTCGACAGCCTCAGCCTCGTAGACATGATTGCCGTTATCGAAGAAGAATTCGGCGTTGAAATCAAAGGTCAGAGTGTTGCGCAGGTTAAGACATTCCAGAACCTCTACGATTTCGTATACGAAAAAACCAACGCGTAAATATGGCCAGAACCGTTCTTTATGCGGGCGACGGGATTAAGACATTTATTCCGCAGCGAGAGCCTATGCTCATGGTCGACAAACTGTTCTCCGTGTCGGATACCGACGTGGAGACCGGTTTAACTGTATCCGAGTCGAACATTTTTGTAGAAGACGGCGTGATATCCGAATCAGGATTGATAGAGCACATAGCCCAGAGCGCCGCCACGTTTGCCGGATACAACGATTGGGTCAACCATCGTCCTATTGTCTTGGGATACATTGCCGAAATCAAGAAGTTCGCATTGCAAGCTCCACTGCCAAAGGTGGGCGACAGCATCGAAACCTCAATGTCGGTAATATCTCAGGCAATGAACATCACGCTCATGAACGCCGAATCGAAAGTGAACGGCGCCATAGTGGCAGTATGCAAAATGAAAATCTTCATGGACAAATAATGGAGCAGGACTGCAACAACGGCGAACTTTCGGTAACGCTCGACTTCACGGTGCCGTTTTACGACCTCGACGCCATACAGATGGTGTGGCACGGCAACTATGTCAAGTACATGGAAAACGCCCGCGAGGCTTTCGGCGCGGAATACGGTTTTGAGTATCTGCACATTTTCAACAGCGGATACACTGCCCCCGTGGTGGATATGCACATCAAATACCGCAACTCGGCACGAATCGGCGACCAACTGAAAATAAAAATCACCTATGTGCCATCGAAAGCCGCCAAAATGGTATTCCGCTATATTGTAACACGCCCTAAAGACAACGCAGTGATTATCGAGGCCGAAACCACTCAGTTGTTTGTGTCGCGCTCTGGCACATTTGAGACCTCGAATCCAGAATTTGTGGTGGAATGGAAAAAACGTTGGAACATTCCCCTGCCCAAATCGTCAACCAAATAAAAACAGCCGAAAATGCTTATTAAAGATTTTTATTACATAGAAAACCACACGGCAGAAAGCGACGGCAGCCACGTGTACACCGTTAGGCTCAACACTCAGCACCCCGTATACCAAGGGCATTTTCCCGAAAAGCCCATCACCCCAGGCGTATGCAATATTCAGATGATAAAAGAATGTGTTGAAGACGCTACATCTAAACGCTTGACTTTTACAGCCATAGACCGCTGCCGACTTACCGCAATGGTAACGCCCGACGGTTCGCCAATGTTAAACATCAAGGTGCAGGCCGACGCTGTCGATTCATCAAAAGTTTCTGCCACTATCTACTACGGAGAAACCACTTACATGACTCTCAGCGGCACTGTTACCGAAAAATAAAACCTTACCACTATGAACAAATACGATGTAGTGATAATAGGCGCGGGTCTTGGAGGATTGCAGTGCGCATACATTCTCGCCAAACACGGCATGAAGGTGTGCGTATTGGAACAAAACCGCCTCATTGGAGGTTGCATTCAGACATTCGTGCGTAAAAACACCAAGTTCGACACAGGATTTCACTACATCGGAGGATTAGACGAAGGTCAGCCGCTCAACCGCATTTTCAAATACTTCGGACTGATGGATTTGCCGTGGCATAAGCTCGATACCGACGGATTCGACGAAATTATCTACCGAGATAAATCGTATATGTTGGTAAACGGCTACGACAATTTCTGCCACAAGATGTCGGAATATTTTCCAAAATCGGCTTCGCAATTAAACACTTATACAAAATTTCTCCGTGGCGTAGGCGAAGGCATCTTCGAGAGTTTCGACCGCGACCCAGAGAAAAACCTATCAGGCGACACGCTTTTTGGCAAAAACGCCTACCAATACCTTACCACCACTATCACCGACCCAGTATTGCAAAACGTGCTTTCGGGCACGTCGGCCAAGCTGCATTTAGACAAGCAACGCCTGCCGCTCTACACCTTTGCGCAGATCAACAGCTCGTTTATCCAAAGCGCATACCGAATCCGCGGCGGAGGAATGCAGATAGCCGAAAAACTTGCCCTGAGCATCACCGAGATGGGCGGCGAAGTTATAACCGGCGCAAAAGTTACCAACCTTGTGGAATCCGACGGAAGAATTTCAACAATAGAAATCGAAGGCCTCGAACCAGTGGAAACCAAATACATAATCTCCGACATCCACCCCGCAGCCACACTCCGTCTGGCGCAGGAGACATCGTTTGTAAAAAAGATATACCGCAAGCGCATTTCGTCGTTAGAAAACACTTTTGGAATGTTCACAGCCAACATAAAGCTCAAGCCGGGCGCTCTTGAATACCTCAACCGCAACGTCTACATTCACGAAACCGACGACATTTGGGACGAAGGCTCGCAAACCGCCGCCGAAAATCCACGATGCGCTCTCGTAAGCTACACCGTTCCCGACAACCAAGGCCGTTATGCTCAAAACGTTGACCTGCTAACTCCTATGCTATGGAGCGATGTAGAACAGTTTCAAGGCTCCACACTCGGACACCGTCCGCAGCAATACATAGAACTTAAACAAAAAAAGGCGGAGCAGCTTATCGCCCTCGCCGACAAATATATAAAAGGATTTGCCAACGCAGTAGAATCGGTATACACATCCACTCCCCTAACCTACCGCGACTACACCGCCACCGAAAACGGATCGGCATTCGGCATCATTAAAGACTACGACCGCCTGATGTATACCCTGCTCACACCCAAGACCCCAATACCAAACCTCTGGCTCACAGGTCAGAACCTGAATCTGCACGGCATACTCGGCGTTAGCATGACATCGTTTTTCTCGTGCGGCGAAATTTTAGGACAACGTCCTTCATCAAATATATTTAATATCTAACAATCAAAGCATTATGGAACAAGAAAACAAAAATACAGAAACCCAGAACGACGAGGGTTTCGCATTCGGAAAACTCAACTACAAGCTTCTTATTATAGGCTTTGCCATCATCGTATTCGGATTTATTTTGATGGCTGGCGGCGCAAGCGACGACCCAAACGTATTCAACGAGGAGATTTTCTCATTCCGCCGCATCACACTCGCTCCCATAGTGGTGCTTTTCGGATTCGCATTCGAAATCTACGCCATTATGCGCAAGCCCGAGAAATAATGTGCAATCATCTGCAAAACTAACAGATACATAGACTATTAAAAGCTACAACAATGAAAAAACAAATTGCTACGGTTTTGGCTACCGCATTGATTAGCACTTGTGCCTTCGCGCAAAACAACGAAGGATTTAAATTTACAACAGTAAAAGCCATAAAGACCACTCCTGTACGCAACCAGTTCCGCAGCGGCACATGCTGGTGTTTCAGCACACTGTCGTTTTTCGAGGCAGAACTTCTCCGCATGGGCAAGGGCGAATACGATTTCAGCGAGGCCTTCGTGATACACAAGACAATGGAAGACCGCGCCGACAAGTCAGTCCGCACACACGGCGATGTTTCGTTCAGCCCGGGAGGAAGCGCATACGACGTGCTTTTCTGCCTGCAAAACTACGGCATTATACCTCAAGACGCTATGCCTTCGATGGGTGCGCTCAGCGGCGACTCGCTACCCGACAACAACGAGATGGACAAAGTGGCTGGCAGCATCGTGGATGCTGTTGCCAAGAGCGACGCCAATAAGATTTCGCCCAACTGGAAAAAATCTCTCAAAGCCGTATACGATGCCTATCTGGGTGTCTGTCCCGAGAAATTCACCTACAAGGGCAAGGAGTACACTCCCAAATCATTTGCAGAATCGCTCGGTTTAAATTTCGACGACTATGTGTCTATCACATCTTACACCCATCATCCATTCTATCAGAAGTTTATCATTGAGGTGCAGGACAACTGGCGTTGGGACGCTCCCTACAACGTGCCTATGGACGAGATGATGCGTATTATCGACAACGCCGTAGACAAAGGCTACCCGATTGCGTGGGGCGCGGATGTCAGCGAACCTGGATTCAACCGTCAGGGCATCGGCGTATATCCCGACGACAAAGACGTGTCGTCGATTGGCACCGACCAGGCCCGCTGGACAGGAATGAGCACATCGCAGAAAAAAGAGTACCTCACATCCAGACCACTCCCCGAAATCACCCCCACACAGGAGATGCGCCAGACTGCATACGACAACTGGGAAACCACCGACGACCACGGTATGCTAATCTACGGACTTGCCAAAGACCAGCACGGCAAACCTTACTACATGGTGCAGAACAGCTGGGGAACCGACAACCCGTACAAAGGCACTTGGTACATATCCAAAGCCTTCGCTGCCTACAAGACCATGGACTTCCTCGTACACAAAAGTGCTATTCCCGCCGACATTGCCAAGAAATTAGGCATCAAATAGCATTTACACTAATTATTACATTAATTAATTTAATTCGCTTTAATTTTTGTTCAAAAAAAAGACAGTGCGCTGGGCGCACTGTCTTAATATCAAATTCGTGTTATATACGAAATATTAGTTGCTCAAACCAAAACGGATCATAGCCGAAACGGTGAGGTCTTTGTCGCTCTGTTTGAGATATTCGCGGATGGTGATTTTGTTGTCCTGCTCGAATTTCTGGTTGAGAAGTGTGTTCTCCTCGTAGAATTTGTTGAGGCGGCCTTTTGCGATGTTCTCAATCATCTGAGCGGGAACTACTGTCTCGGCGGCGATTTTGGCTTTAATTTCTTTAGCCTGAGCGCCCTGCTCTTCGGTAATCCAGCCTTTGGTGATGTTAGAAGCGATGTGGTCGTCGGAGTCAACGTGGGCGGGATTGATGCCTACTTTCTTGAGAGCGGCCTCGATTTTCTTCTGAATCTGCTCCTGGACGGTTTTCTCTTTTGCCACTTCCATTTCTTTGTCGATAACCGACTGCTCAATGCCGTCCTTGTCGATAGCCATGGGCGACATAGCGGCCACCTGCATAGCCACGTTTTTGGCAACGGTAGCGTCGGCGGCCTTGTTGAAAGCGATAGCGGCCGAGAGGCGGTTGCCCATGTGGTTGTAAACGATAGCCTGTTCGCCTTCGATTTTGCCGTAGTATCCGAGCTCGATTTTTTCACCGATAACGCCGTTCTGGTTCATAATCTCGTCGTTGATAGTGTATTTTCCGTAAGGGAGAGCCTTAAGAGCGTCAGCGTCGGCGGGATCGTTTGCGATAGCAGCGGCAAGAATATCTTGTGTGAACTTAATGAAGTCGGCGTTCTTAGCTACGAAGTCGGTCTCGCAGTTGAGCGAAACGATATATGCTTTTTTGCCGTCGGCAGAAACACCGCCGAGCACGCAGCCCTCTTTTGCAGAGCGGTCGGCGCGTTTGCTGGCAATTTTTTGACCTTTTTTTCTGAGGATGTCGATAGCGGCATCAAAGTCGCCGTTGGATTCAACGAGGGCTTTCTTGCAGTCCATCATTCCGGCACCTGTCATGCCTCTGAGCTTTACTACGTCAGCAGCTTTAATATCAGCCATTTTAACTTGGTTTTTATGAGGTTACGAAAAACGCCTTCCCGCAGAAACGGCGGAAAGGCTTATAAAATTAGTTGTTGCTTTCTTCTGCGTTTTCGGCATCGGCTTTGGGTTCTTCGGCGGCTTTGTCGTCGTTAGAGCCTTTGCGTGCGCGTGTCTTGCGCACTTTGCCGTGCTTGTCGGCGGCCTTAGCAGAATCTTTCTCGGGAGCGTCTACTTTGCGCTCGGCAACGCCTTCGGCAATAGCTCCGGTGATAACGTCGAGAACGATAGAGATAGATTTTGCAGCGTCGTCGTTGGCGGGGATTACAAAGTCTACGTCGTTGGGGTTAGAGTTGGTGTCTACCATTGCGAAGACGGGGATACGGAGTCTCTTTGCCTCTTTAACGGCGATTTTTTCCTTTGTAACGTCTACTACGAACAGGGCGGCGGGAACACGAGTAAGGTCGGCGATGGAACCAAGGTTTTTCTCGAGTTTCTCGCGTTGACGGTTGATCTGGAGTTTCTCGCGCTTAGAAAGCTGGTCGAAAGTGCCGTCGGTAGCCATCTTGTCGATGGTAGTCATTTTCTTAACGGCTTTGCGCACAGTTGGGAAGTTGGTGAGCATACCGCCCGACCAACGCTCTGTAACGTAAGGCATGTTGATAGCCTTAACTTTCTCTGCTACGATTTCTTTTGCCTGCTTCTTAGTAGCGACAAAAAGGATTTTTCTACCCGATTTAGCTATCTGTTTGATGGCGGCTGCTGCCTCTTCGAGCTTTGCTGCCGTCTTGTGTAAGTCAATAATGTGGATTCCGCCCTTTTCCATAAAGATGTAGGGGGCCATTGCAGGATTCCATTTTCTTTTCAAGTGTCCGAAATGTACACCTGCGTTTAATAAATCTTCGAAATTTACTGCCATTTTAATTGGTGTTTTTGTTTACGTTCTACTTAAATTCAACTGCCGGGTAGCTGTGGGGCAACTCTCTTGCGCCATAGGTCTCGTCAGTTTGGATGCTAAACTAAAATTATCGCTTGCTGAACTGGAAGCGTTTGCGTGCGCCCGGACGTCCGGGTTTCTTTCTTTCAACTACGCGTGAGTCGCGGCGGAGGAAACCTTCTTTCTTCAGAGCCACACGGTCGTCGGGGTTGATAGCTACGAGAGCGCGGGCAATGCCGAGACGGATAGCCTCAGCCTGTCCTTTGAAACCACCACCGCCAACGTTGGCTTTGATGTCGTAGTTGCCGAGGACGCTGATCTGCTCCAGGGGCTGGATTACGACTTTCTGAAACTGGGGAACAGTGAAGTACTCTTTGTAGTCTTTGCCGTTAATTTTGATTTCTCCTTTGCCGGGAGTTACGAAAACGCGCGCGATTGCGGCTTTTCTTCTGCCTACTGTGTTTGTAACTTCTGCCATGATTATCTAAGGTCGTTTAAGTTGATGAGTTTGGGCTGCTGAGCCTCGTGGGGATGCTGTTCGCCCTGATAAACTTTAAGGTTGTTGCGAAGAATCGCGTCGCCCAATTTCGATTTGGGAAGCATGCCTTTTACGGCTTTTTCGATAATGCGCTCGGGTCCGTTCGCTTTTTTAAAGAATTCTTCTGCAATTTCGATGCGCTGACCGCCCGGATAGCCGGTGTGGTGTACGTACTCTTTTTGCGACCATTTCTTTCCTGTCATCTTGATTTTTTCGGCGTTGATGACTATTACGTTGTCGCCGCAGTCTACATGCGGTGTGAAGGAGGCTTTGTACTTGCCCCTCAACAGCATGGCTACCTTGGATGCAAAGCGTCCCAAGGGCTGGTCTGTCGCGTCTACCAAGAGCCACTCTTTCTGTACGGTGTTCTTGTTGAGCGATACTGTTTTGTAACTTAATGAATCCACTTTTTTTAACTTTTAAAATTTAACTTATTAAATACTAACTACTTCTATTCGAAGTATGGATAATAAATCGGACGTGCAAAATTAGGGATAATATTTTTAACTGAAAAATATTTTCAGATATTTTTTATATAAATAAAAGCCTGGCGTGAAAAATAGTGTGGATTCTTTCATGTTGGATTTTGCATTGTTACAAAACGGTCGGTGATTTCGAGAAGGCTGTCGGCCTTAGAGGCGAGTGTCTGGCTGTTTGATGCCACGTCATCAGCTATTGCTGAGAATTGCTCGATAGAATTGTTGAAACTCTGAACGGCAGCTGTGATTTGTTTGCTTCCGCTTGCCTGTTCGTTGCAGGCGGCGGCTATATTCTGCAGGAGCTCGGTGATGTGCTGGAAACGCGGCATGACAATGTTGAACGCCTGTCCGTTTTGTTTTACTGCTGCTATGCTGTCTTTCGACACGCAGTCTATTTCTCTGGCAGCCAAGGCGCATTTTTCGGCAAGCTTGCGTATTTCGGCAGCCACTACTGCAAAACCCTTGCCGTGTTCGCCCGCACGTGCAGCCTCCACTGCGGCGTTGAGAGCAAGCAGGTTTGTCTGAAAAGATATTTCGTTGATGATAGATATTTTTTCGGCTATGTCGTTCATCGACTGTTCTGATTTTTGCGCCGACACCGAACAGTCGCTGATAATCTGCGAATTGTTCACTGCCATCTGTTCTGTTGTGGATGCATTGTCGCGATTCTGTGCAATAGATGTGCTCATATGCTCTATATAAGCCGAGACTTCTTGAGCCGTTGCGGCTTGGTCATTGGCGGAGGAAGTCATCTGCTGGCTTGCGTCAAGCATGGTGCGGCTCGAATTGGCAATGTCGCCAGCGGTTGCCTTAAGCGATGTAACAAGTTCGGTAAGGTTCTCGGTCATAGATGCAAAAGCGTCTTCGAGCTGTGAAATTTCGTCGATGCCATCTTTGTGCTTGATATCGTTTACAAGATTGGCATTGGCTATGTCGCGAGCTACCGACGCAAGGTGCACCACTGGCTTTACGATGGTCTTTTGCAGATATTTCAAGGTTACGAACGAACCGTTTATGGATATGATTAGGGCTATGATAATCATTATGGCCATACGGTTTGTTACTTTGGATATTTGGTCTGACAGCGATTCGATGCGAGAATTGCTCATTGATTGTAACATGCTGACTTCGCGGAGGATTGAAACTTTTGTACGAGAGCCTTCACCAGCCTGAATTTTCATAGACGCAACAAGTTCGCCAAATTTGCTTGAATTATCAATAAGGTATTGGAGGATTTTGTCCATTTCTGCCAATGTCTGACGGTCGGCATTGTCGAGCAGTTTTAACAGCTGGGCATGGCACTGCGCCACTCCCATCGTAGCCTGCTTGGTGTGCTCCATATCACCTATCTGTCCGTAAAGGTTGGATTCTACCGACAGCCTGCACGCCCTTTCGGCAACAATTGCAGCCTGCAAGTATCGCTGCAGCATGCTCCTGTTGTTAGCCTCCATATAACGCTGCGCCTTATCAGCTGTGCGCTGACGGAGATTGTCGGCGAGGTTGTCGTATCGGGCTATCGTAGCGTTAAGGTCGGTGAACTTTGAGTTTGAAGTTTGGATATCCGCTAACAGGTTGTTCAGCCCATGCGATGTCTGGGTCATGAGATCGTTGAGTTTGTTAAACTGCTGGTCTATCTCAGGAGCCTCGCCCGACAGTGACTTAACTCTATCGCCTATGTTTTTGATAGCTTCGTTGGTCTGGGCTGAAAAGCTGGCAACCCCCTCGTTGTTGTTCTTGTCAATGGCATCGAAAGTAAGGTTTATGCTGGCTGTAAGCTTTCCGCAGTTGACGCTAATAGCCAGATATTGGCGCGACAATATGTCGGACGTGTGGCGGAGCTGCGATATGCCAATGTATGCCACCACTACTACAAATACAATTGGCAATGCTATCAGAATAATGTCTAAGGTAACGCGTCCGTTTAGTTTGAGCCGCTGAAATATATCAAATGATTTTTTCATTACTGTTATGGCAATTTATATGTTTGCTTTATGAATTGACTATACAAATATAATGCATTTTTTTTTATTGACAAGCAAAAAAATTATTTTGCATACTTTTTTTAATTCTATTTATGTTGAGATGACAAACTTTTTTCGTTATATTTGCAATTGTGTAATTATTACACAATTTTAGGGCAATCCACCTTATATATATAGCAACAACGAAAAGACATAACAACTCTTAAAACTAATTATTATGATTATTAAACATTTTACCGACAACGACTTGTACAAGTTTACCATGCAGTACGGAGCGGTTTCGCTTTTTCCGGCGGACTATGTACGCTACAAGTTTACCAACCGGGGCGGCGACGAGTTTCCGCAGGGCTTTGCCGAGTCGCTCAGACAAGAAGTGGACTCTATGGCAGATTTGAAACTTACCAAAGAGGAGCACGAATTTTTGAAGACACGCTGCTACTACCTGCCTCCGGCGTATTTAGATTTTATGGCAGGATACCGTTTTGATCCCGGCGAGGTGAAAATCACCCAGGAAGGAGGCAGACTTGAAGTAATTATTGAAGGCCTTTGGTACAGGACAATACTTTGGGAGGTGCCTCTGATGGCAATTATCAGCGAACTATACTTTAAGATGACGGGTGCTCTCCCCTACCCCAAGGATAAACGCACTCAGATTGCCGACGGAAAGATGAAGCTGTACAGCGATATGGGGCTGAAGATAGCCGACTTTGGCACACGCCGCCGCTATTCGTTTGAAAACCACGACGAAGTAGTTGGCGCGCTCAACCGCTATGCCGGCAATGGCTTTGTAGGCACAAGCAACGTATATCTGGCTATGAAATACAACACCACCCCTATAGGCACCCACGCCCACGAGTGGTTTATGTTCCACGCCGCCAAGTTCGGCTACAAGATTGCCAACAAGCTTGCGCTCGAAAACTGGGTGAAAGTTTACCGTGGCGACCTCGGCATCGCGCTTTCCGACACTTTTACAACGGAGGTGTTCTTCAGGGATTTCGACACGCTGTACGCCAAACTGTTCGACGGCGTAAGGCACGACTCGGGCTCGCCGCTCGAATTTGCCGACAAGACCATTGAGCATTACAAAAAGCTTAGAATCAACCCGTTGAGCAAGACCATAGTGTTTTCCGACGCACTCAATCCCGATATGGTGAAACAGATTGTGGACTACTGCCAAGGCAGGATAGGAATGTCGTTCGGCATTGGCACCAACTTTACCAACGACGTGGGAGTCAAGCCGTTGAATATGGTTATTAAAATAGATACTGTAATGGTAAACGGAGCTTGGACCAAGGTGGTGAAGCTCTCCGACAATCCTATAAAGCACACCGGCGGCACAGAGGCGGTAGACTTGGCAAAGAAGAGCCTCGGCATCGCCTAAAAGCCCCAGATATTCCTCGCAATCCAAAAGACGAATACCGCCGCTGCGGCAATTAAAGTGCTGACAAAGCCTTTGAGAGCGGTGGCGGTGCGGGGAAATTTCTCGTTGAAACGGCGGCTCTTGTACGCCAATGACAACAATAAAATATACGGAACGGAAAGAAAAGCGAGCGCGTTTTGCTTAAACGCTCCGAAGAAATCACCATGCAATAAGTGATGGAGCGCACGCTGAATGCCGCAGCCCGGACATTTGTAGCCCGTCAACACAAAAAATCCGCATTTCGGGAAAAGGCTTCCCTGTCGTTCGGGATCGAATACCGTATAAAAATAGATGCCCCCTGCGGCAAAAACCACCAAGAGGGCAATCAATAGAATATTATTTTTATTAATGTTCAACGTTTAGTACGTTTGTAAAGCGCCGGCGCCTGCTGCCACTACGATCATAATAATATAAATCAAGAGAAAGACCCCCATACCTATAATTCCTACGAGCGACAGAGTTTTGGCGAGTTTGGCCTTTTTTTCTGCTTCGAGATAATCGCCACGGTTGTAGGCAGAATCACTCATCACTGCCATAACAACAGCTATGATGCCTAAAACCTGACAAACAAGGGCGGTAATAATAGCCAAGACCAAGTGGTTGTTAGGCTTAGGAGGCTTTGAGCCACCTTCGCTATAGCTGTTGCTGTAAGAGTTTTGATACGACGGCTGTGGTGCCTGATAATACGGTTGCTGCTGATAAGCCGTCAGTCCAAGTTGTGTCTGAAGGTCGGGCAACTGGCTGATTTGCTGCCAAGAGGACATTCCTTCTGCCCAGACGTAGGTGTCAGGAGTTACCGCTCCGCGCATTTGGTCGAGCGTTACAGGGCCAATCTGCTGTTCGCCTTGACGGTAATAGTAGGTCTTTTCCATTTTTCTATATATTTATTGGTTAAAACAGTATCGGAAGCACCTTTGGTTCTTCCAACAAAAGATTATTGTTCAAAGATTTGATTTCTTCGATAGCTTTTTCGATCTGCTCGATTGTGCAGGTGGCTGTCTCTATCGAAAAATCCGCAGTCTCGCCGCTGAAACGGTTGTGGCTTACGGTTTCGATGTTGATTTGCTGGTTGCCTATCGCAGTGGTTATCAAGCCAGTAGTTCCCGGGAGGTTCTTGGTCTTGAACGAAACGAGATATGGAAACTCGATTTGCGAAGTATTGCCGAGCGAATAGCTGTTTTTCTCGGTATACTCTGGTGCATTGCCGTAACGGGCTATGAACACGATGTCGGAAACAATCGACATGGCTGTTTCGCTACTACCGGCTCCCTTGCCTATAAAGAAATGAGTGTCGGAGTATTCGGCGTCGAGGCGCACGGCGTTAACGGCATAGTTGACACTTGAAAGGATATTGTCTTTCTTAACCGCCATGGGACGTACAGTGGCGAACACTTGGTTGCCGTCGCGTTTTGCCATGCAAATCAGTTTTATAGACGCGTTGATTTCTGATGCGAAATCGATATCGTTTTTGGTGATGTTCTTGATGCCGATAATCGAAAGCTGCTCCATAGTAACGTCGATACCGAAAGCGAGCTTGATAAGGAGTATAAGTTTGTGGCTTGCGTCGCCGCCGTTGATATCCAATGTAGGATCAGCCTCGGCATAACCGTTCTGCTGGGCGAGCTTGAGGGCAGAGTCAAAATCAAGCCCCTGCTGCTGCATCTGCGTAAGTATGTAGTTGCTTGTTCCGTTGAAAATACCGCATACCGAGTTGATAATGTCGCCGGTGAAGCTCTCCTTTACACCTTTTATAATAGGAATAGCTCCGCAGACGGCAGCCTCGTAACCGATTTTTACTCCGTTCTGCTCGGCAGTCTGAAAAATATCCAGTCCGCGTTCTGCCAAGAGAGCCTTGTTAGCGGTAACGAGGTTCTTGCCATGCTTTACCACGCCGAGGCAGGTGTCGTGAACAAAGTTCGAAGTTCCGCCCATGGTTTCCACCACTACGTCGATGTCGTTGCTTTCCAAGATAGTCTGGATGTTCTTAGAAGCGTCTTCGCGGCTTACGGCATTGCCTCCGCCCATAAAATATTTCTTGTCGATACCAAAACGGTCGATAGCTGCCTGCGGATTCAGCTCGGCAATGTATTTGAGATTAATCTCCCTACCGGCACGCTTAGCCAATAGTTCTTTCTGTTCTGTTAAAATACGGGCTACACCCCCTCCAACGGTTCCACAACCCAATATTGCAATGTTTAACGGTGTCATTTTAATAAAATCATGTATGTATAAATAACGGTGCAAGATAGGAAGATTTTTTTACATACAAAACTTTTTTTGCAGGCATAATTCGTCACAGCAAGAATTTTTTTTTGAATTATCTGCAAAAAAATTTGTACAATAATTATTTATGTGTATATTGCAATGTCAAATAATACAAGTTTACCGATATCAAAAATGTATTATTATCAACTAATTGCACATTTTAAATATACAAACAACCTTTATGAAAAAAATAGACATCATAGCCGTTGCTGCAATTTTGATAATGCAAGGATGCATGACTGTGGAAAACGGCACGGACACTGCCAAAACTAACGACTCTACCGACACTCACCTGACAATCATCGAAGACCAGAATCTATTTCTCGACTCTATCGACGAGTATGTCAACGAAATACGCATGAACGGCGACATGTTCGACATAGAACGCGTCAAATCCGCCAAAGGCGATGCCGTGATATGCTCGCTCAACGGCGACATGGTGAAAATCTCGATGCTTGCCGACTCGGGCAACATTGTTTCGGCCGACTACTACATACAAAACCGCAAGCCGGTGTTTATGAACCGCTACGTGATGTTCGATGTTGACTCGTCGTACATGCAGGCGGTCTACTATGTAAACGGCGAGGTGTTCAAGTACTTTTGCGACGGTGTGGAAATCACCGATCAGGATTCGGTTCAGCTTATAGCCAACCTCACCGCCCGCGACCTCGGCGAAAAACTTTTATACTAACATACATTTGCCCATAACAAAATTGCAAGACTTCTTTCCAAGCGGAAGGAATCTTGCAATTTGTTTATAATCTTAAACACAGGATAATTAACCCATAAGACCTCCGGTGATGGAGATGCACTCGCCGGTAATGTAAGCCGCAGCGTCGGATGCGAGGAATGCGACGAGCTCGGCCACTTCGCCGGGTTCGCCAAAACGTCCGAGCGAGATAGTCTTAACAAGTTCCTCCTCGGGGAGTCCCTCGGTCATGTCGGTGCGGATAAATCCGGGAGCTATGGCGTTGACGGTGATATTCTTTTTGCCCACCTCTTTAGAAAGAGCCTTGGTAGCGGCGATAATTGCGCCCTTGGAAGCCGAATAGTTGGTCTGTCCGGGAAGGCCTATAACGCCCGAAACCGACGCCATATTGATAATGCGTCCGTGTTTTTTGCGTACCATTTTGGAGAGGACGGCGCGGGTAACGTTGTAGAAACCGTTGATAGTGATAGAGGTAACGGCAGCCCAGTCTTCTTTGGGCATAAGGGGAAGAAGGTTGTCCTTGCGGATACCGGCGTTGTTTACAAGCACGTCGATATATTCGCCCTTGTTGTCGTTGAGCCATTTTTCGATGGCGGCGGTGGTTTCGTCGTAGTTGGCCACGTCGAATTTGATAAGCTCGCCTTCCTGACCCGCCTCTTTGGTCATCTGGAGCGTCTCTTCGGCTTTTGCCTGATTAGAAACGTAGTTGATTAAAACTTTGTATCCCTGGCTCGCGAGTTTTACGCATATTGCGCGTCCCAAACCTCTGCTGCCTCCTGTTACTAATGCGTATTTCATATTGTTATGTTGTTAATAATAAAGTTCGTCCTCGTCGGCTAAAATGTATTTGCGGGTGTAAAACCATGTGGTTATCATGCTGATGGCAATACCCGACAAAGCCATAACCAACAATGTGGTGGGAAAATCGGTGATAACCACCACGCCGTCAAAAATCTTTTCGATATATTTAACTGTAACGGTAAGTCCCAAGACAGATAACACAATAGCCACCACAGACTGCACCAAAGCCCGCTTATAATAAGGCTTGCTGATATTCCAGATGGATGCGCCGATAAGTTTGGCAGTCCGTATGTCGAACCTGTTGCCCGACATCTGCACACGTACTGTGTTACTTATATAAATGATAGTGATAATCAATAATACAGCACTGAGCGTAAGCACTATGGTCGAAAGCTTGTTCATCACCGAAGTGGTGTTGCGCCACACGTTGTGCGGAAAATCCACCTCGTCGACCACAGGATTTTTCTTGAGACTGTTGTTCAGCGACTTGATGCTGTCGAGCGAGGAGTATCCGTTGGTAAGCTTTACCTCGATACGCGAAAGCAGGGGGTTCTTACCGTCGAGAATAGCCACAAAGTCTTCGCCGAGGTCTTCCTTAAGCTCCTCAGCGGCAATGTCCTTTGATATGTACTTGCTTTCGCGCACGTACGGATAGGTCGACAGCTCCTTCCTGAATTTCTCAATCTCAGCGAGGCTCTTGTTATCGTTGAGAGTAATAGTAAGTTTGATATTGCTTCTGAACATATCGCTGATATTCTGTGTATTGAACATTAGCATACAAAACAGTCCCGACATATACAGCACCAGCGCGATGCATAGCGTGGTGGAAAATGTGGACATCATAAGTTTGCGCCGGTAAAATTTGCTCGCTCCCGGACGCTGGTTTTCGTTTTGTTCCATTGTGTTTTCCTTGTAGTTGCCTTGTAGTAGTTTTTGTTTTCCTTTTTTTTGCAAATATAAATACTCTCTTTGTTATTACGAATTGTTTATTTCCATAAATTTGCAACAAAATGTAATTTTTTTATTTGCTACACATGAAGACAGCTCTAATTACCGGCATAACAGGGCAGGACGGCGCGTACTTGGCGGAGTTTCTGCTCAAAAAAGGATACAAGGTCCACGGCATCAAACGCCGCAGCTCGCTATTCAACACCGACCGCATCGACCATCTTTACCAGGACCCGCACGAAGAAAACCGCATGTTCCACCTCCATTACGGCGACCTGACCGACAGCACCAACCTCATCAGAATAGTTCAGGAAGTAAAACCCGACGAGATATACAACCTCGCCGCCATGAGCCACGTGGCAGTGAGTTTCGACACACCCGAATACACCGCCAACGCCGACGGCATAGGCACTCTGCGGCTTTTAGAGGCTATACGCATTCTCGGAATGGAAAACAACACAAGAATTTACCAAGCCTCCACGTCGGAGCTTTTCGGCAAGGTTCAAACTGTTCCGCAAAACGAGCAGACACCTTTTTATCCGCGCTCGCCATACGCCGTTGCCAAGCTCTACGCCTACTGGATAATGGTGAACTACCGCGAGGCTTACAACATATTCGCCTCCAACGGAATACTGTTCAACCACGAATCACCCGTGCGCGGCGAAACATTCGTAACTCGCAAAATCACCCGGGCAGTAGCCCGCATCGCCCTCGGCATGCAGAAAGAAGTCTACCTCGGCAACCTGAGCAGCAAGCGCGACTGGGGACACGCCAAAGACTACGTAAAGGCTATGTGGCTGATACTCCAGCACTCCAAGCCCGACGACTTTGTGATAGCCACCGGCGTTACCACCGAAGTCCGCGAGTTTGTACGCATGGCTTTTGCCGAAACGGGAGTGTCTGTAGTATTTAAAGGTGAGGGCGTAAACGAAGTGGGCATTGTGGATGCCGTAAGCGACGACCCAAAATTCCGCGACATCAAGCAGAACGTAAAAATAGGCGATGTGGTGGTAAAGGTTGACCCGAAGTATTTCCGCCCCACCGAAGTTGACCTGCTCATTGGCGACAGCACCAAAGCCCGCACCGAATTAGGCTGGCAACCCGAATACGGCCTCCATAAACTCTGCGCCGAAATGGTTAATGCCGACCTCAAGCTTATGAAAAAAGACCGCTACCTGCACCAAGGCGGATTTAAAACTTTAAATTACTTTGAATAAAACACTGAACACCAATGAATAAAGATAGCAAAATATATGTAGCGGGCAATCGCGGACTTGTGGGCAGCGCCATTACCGCCGCATTGCGCAAAGAGGGATACAACAATCTCGTTTTTACTCCTCACGCCCAATACGATTTAATTGACACCAAGACAGTTGAGGCTTTTTTTGAAAAAGAGCGGCCCGAATACGTATTCCAATCGGCGGCTCACGTGGGCGGCATTATTGCAAACCTTACCTACCGCGCCGACTTCATCTATCAGAATCTGATGATAGAATCGAACATTATTCACGCGGCTTACAAATACGGAGCAAAAAAACTGCTTTTCTTGGGTTCGAGCTGCATCTACCCTAAGAATCCGCCGCAGCCCATGACCGAGGACGTGCTTCTCACTTCCGAACTCGAATACACCAACGAGCCCTACGCCCTGAGCAAGATAGCCGGAATAAAGCTCTGCGAAAGTTACAACCTCCAGTACGGCACCAACTTTATCTCTGTGATGCCCACCAACCTATACGGACCGAACGACAACTACAACCTCGAGACCTCGCACGTGATGCCGGCGATGATACGCAAGTTTCATCTTGCCAAATGTTTGGAGAACAACGATTTTGAAGCCATTAAAAAAGACCTCGACCGCCGTCCCATCGAAGGCGTTTCGGGAGCGTCCCCCCTACCCCGCCAGTTAGAGGTTATTAAAAAGTACGGCATCGGCGGACAAGGCAAAGACACCGTTGTGGAACTCTGGGGCGACGGATCGCCACGACGCGAGTTTCTCCATTCGCAAGACTTGGGCGAGGCGTGCGTATTTCTTATGGAAAACGTGGATTTTGCCGACATCCTACGCAAACAGTTCAATATCACCGACTTTGCCGTTCCGTATACCAAAACCGAAGTGCGCAACACACATATTAATATAGGCACAGGCAAAGACCTTAGGATAAAAGAACTTGCCGACATGGTAAAATCAGCCGTAGGATACACAGGCAAGGTGGTTTGGAACTCGGACAAACCCAACGGCACTCCGCAAAAACTCCTCGACGTGTCAAAGCTTGAAAAACTTGGATGGAAATACACCATAGAATTAAGCAACGGCATTGCAAGCAGTTATAATAGTTACTTAAAGGATAATGTTAAGTAGCAGATTTTATTTTTGACGTTTTCAGTTTTATTATTTATATTTGCCGTAAAATATTTTACGAAAAATGGCTAAAGAAAAAAAACAACGGAATAGTTACAAAATAATACTCTACAACGAAACCACCTTGCACGAAACCACGTCGTTCCGTGTCAACTCGGTAAACATAGTAGCATACGCAGGACTGCTGATAATCGTTATCGCACTGCTCACCGCGCTGCTCTTTATTTACACGCCGCTCAACTCTATGCTGCCCAAGCACGAAGACGAGCAGATGAAGCTCGCGCTCACAGCCAACTCCATGAAGATGGACAGCATCAGCAACATACTCGCACAACGTCAAGAATATTTTGAGAGAATCAAGAACATCATGGACGACCGCAATTTCGACGAGGACATTGACAAGGAAGACACCACCACAATAGAACGTCTTCACGCCGACTTCGCAAAATCTAAACACGACAGCATAGTAAGGACACTCATCGAAGAGGAAACGCTGCAGACCCTCGCACTCATCAACGCATCTGGCAAGGACAAATACAAAAGGCACAACTTCTTCATGCCTGTGCACGGCACTCTCACGTCAAAATTCAACCCTGAGAAAAAACACTTAGGCATCGACATTGCCGCCAAGGAAGACGAGCCGATACTTGCAACCCTCTCAGGCACAGTAATTCTCTCAACGTGGACTATCGAAACCGGCAACATCATCCAAATACAGCACGAGGACAACCTCATATCAGTCTACAAGCACAATTCGGTACTGCTCAAAAGCGCGGGCGACAAGGTTCAGGCAGGCGACCCGATTGCCATCATAGGCAACTCCGGCGAACTCACCACCGGCACTCACCTGCACTTCGAACTCTGGCACAACGGCGTTCCTGTAAATCCCGAAGAATACATAGCATATTAAAAATGAAACGAAGAATAGCAATTTTAGGCTCTACCGGCAGCATCGGCACTCAGACACTCGACGTAATAGACAGGAATCCAGAAAAATTCGAGGCAGAAATCCTTACTGCCGGCTCAAATTGGGAACTACTTGTAAAACAAGCCATTAAATTTCAGCCCAACGCCGTAGTAATAGCCGACGAATCAAAATACGAAGCCACCCGCGACGCTCTCAAAGATTATCCGATAAAGGTTTTCGCAGGCAGCAAGTCAATTACCGACGTGGTGGAGTTCGACACCGTAGACATGGTAGTGGCTGCAATGGTGGGCTATTCGGGACTTATTCCAACAATCAACGCCATCCGTCACAAAAAACCTATCGCACTTGCCAACAAGGAGACGCTCGTGGCGGCAGGCAGCATCGTTATCCGCGAGGCCTTTGAAAACCATGTGCCGATTCTCCCTGTCGACAGCGAACATTCAGCCATTTTCCAATCACTTATCGGCGAAGGCGACAACGAAATAGAAAAAATCCTGCTCACAGCATCGGGAGGACCGTTCCGTGGCAAAAACCACGAGTTTCTCACCAAAGTGAAAAAAGAACAGGCGCTCCGCCATCCCAACTGGAACATGGGCGCGAAAGTTACAATCGACTCGGCATCGCTCATGAACAAAGGCTTGGAAACCATTGAGGCGATGCACCTATTCAATGTCCCCGTGGATAAAATAGAGGTGCTTGTGCATCCTCAGAGCATAATCCATTCGGGAGTGCAGTTTGAAGACGGCTCGATAAAGTTCCAACTCGGAATGCCAGATATGCGTCTGCCTATCCAGTTTGCTATAGGCTATCCCGAAAGGCTGAAAAGCACATTCCCGAGGGTTGACTTCTTTGATCTAAAGAACCTCTCGTTTGAAAAACCCGACCTCAACCTATTCAGGAACCTCGCCTTGGCTATCGAATCTGCAAAACATGGAGGAAACCTCGCCTGCGCCATGAACGCCGCCAACGAAATAGCTGTAAAAAGATTCCTTCAGGACAAAATAGGATTTCTCGAAATGTCTGACCTGATAGAAAAAACAATGCAAACTACAACCTTCATCGCCGCCCCCACGTTAGACGACATAATAGCGACACATGCAGAAGCAACACGCATTGCCGAAAGCATAACATCCTGAAAATCACACTCTATCTCATGAACCAGCCACAAGAAAAAAATCATACCGTCATGCGTACAATTCCCGTCTGCTTAGCCATTCTTGCAGCAGGATTCGCGTTCACTGCATACAAGGTACGTTTCGGTGCTACATTCACACTCCTCACAGTAATATCGCTTTTAGCTGTTACCATAGCCGCCGTTATACTCTTCTTTCAAAAAAAACAGCAGTCCTCGGGCGGTTTTAAGCAGACAGTCCGCTCCATTCCGCTAATACTATTGTCGGCGGCTGTGGCTGTGGCTGTATATTTCTGTTTCGACTCGGCACAAGTGAGGATAGCCCGCGAGGTGGAATCTCTCAAAAGCGACACCCCTACCGAAACCATCGTGGAAAATTACACCAACAAGCCCGACGGCACACTGCGTTTCTTTGTCCGCAACGGCGAAACTGCCGAAATATCATACGAATACGAAAACTCGCTCATGAGAGAAAGCTCACTCAACGACTACTATTTCTATCTCAAAGCCGTTACCGACCTTATTGTTACCGGCAAATACGAAACCATATCCGACTATTACTCAATGGAATATTTTAAATTCACGATAGAACTGTTCGACAATACCAACCGCAAGATAGTAGCGTTTAGAGATTCAACCAACGATCCCCTGCTCAAGTCAGCACTTTCGGAAGGAAAAGGCACGTACAAATTAGAGATTTGCGGCTACCGTATTCCCATAGCCTACCATGCCGACTCAATAAGGGAGACTATCGACAAAGTAAAAACAGCAAGAAAGTTCAAGCTCTACGTTGATTTCTAAGCTTCGGGGCGGTCGTTTCTCTTTCGGCTTCCGCTATAAAGTTCAAAACATTCTAACTTGCACTCTATAGCACCGTTAAAAAGTTTCACCTTAATCGAAGGATGAAGTCCGAGATTCTTAATGGCATCGAGGTTTCCGCTAAGAATCCACACCTTGCTGTCGGTGTACGACGATTTAAGACGGTTGCCAATATTCTTGTAAAACTCTATCATCCGCGCGGCATCTTCCAAACGCTCGCCGTATGGAGGATTCATTATCACAAATATATTTCGGAACTGCGCGTCGTTTTTGAAAAAATCCATACGGTCGAAGTCGATATAATCTTCCACGCCAGCCTTCATAGCGTTGTACGAAGCGGCATCCAAAGCCGAAGGGTCGATGTCGTAACCCATAATCTTAACGCCGTCGCCATGGACAACACCGGCTCGAGCCTCTTTCTTGAGTTCAATCCATATCTTGTCGTCGTAATTGTGCCATTTTTCAAAAGCGAAATTGCGGAAACTTCCCGGAGCTATGTTCCTCGCCATCAGACATGCCTCAATAGCAAACGTTCCAGAACCGCACATCGGGTCTAAAAGTGTCTGACGTGTATCCCAGCCAGCGATTTTTAATATTCCAGCCGCCATCACCTCGTTGAGCGGGGCAAAAGTCTGACGGGTTTTGTAGCCGCGCTTGCTCATCGGCACGCCGGTGCTGTCCAACGAAATTGTACACACCTTATTATATATGTGCAAATTCAGCCGCACATCGGGATAATCAATATCCACATCTGGACGGCGTCCTCTCCTATCGCGGAAAAAGTCGCAGATAGCATCCTTCATCTTCAGAGCGGCGTATTTGCTGTGTTTGAAATAGATTCCGCTTGTTACCGAATCAATTGCAAAAGTCTGATTTACAGAAAAATATTTTTCCCAGTTGATATTATAAACACGGTTGTAAAACTCCCTCTCGTCGCCAGCCTCAAAGCCTTCCACCGGCACAAGCACCTTCAAAGCCGTTCTTAGCCATAGGTTACACTTATAAAGCAGACGAGTGTCGCCACGGAACATCACTGCACGGTTAAGCACCTTAATATCTTGCGCGCCAAGCGATTCAAGTTCATCTTTAAGAACATTTTCCAATCCGAAAAATGTAGTTGCGGTAATATCAAACAGTTCCATAAATATTCTAATTGTTCAAATAATAATCTTCGTTAACTACGTGCAGACGGTCGCCCTCCTTGATGGCCAAATAACGTTTTACAGGATATTTGGCAACGCCGTGAGTAACAGCACCTTGAAGCAAAACACTAAACTGTGAGTTGCAGTTTTTCACAGTGTCGGTGTGGCATAGGCAGTGGTGAGCCTCGTCGTAAACCAACGGAGTATGGTCAGGACTTACAGGGCAAGCCCGCTCGTAAGCGTAATATGTAACGCAATCGAAATTATATACAAATACCCCGTTGTAGCCGCCAGTAACATTCACCCATCCGCCCGGATTCTGCAAAGCCGAGAACCGAGGATCGTTGAGATAAATATAGAAATCCACCCTCACATCAGGCGTAGGATGCTCCGAATGTCCACAAAACGAGAACAAAACCATAAAAAAAACTGCTATATATAACTTTTTAGCTCTCACAGCGTTTTATTTATTGTAATTTTGCTGCAAAAATATTAAATAAATTTCAGATGAAAGCATCATACACAAAAACTATATTCTTATCATTAATCATACTTATTTCATCGCTATCGGTGGCAGTAGCGCAGAAGCCCGACTACGGAAAGTTCATGCCATCGGCAGAGATAGCTCCAAGCGGCAATCAATACACCCAGGACGGATTTCTGATAGAAAAAGGACTGTCGAACAAGAAGAAAAAAAAGCTCAGCAAAAAATACAAGAAGAAAAAAGCAAAAAAGGAGAAAAAAGACGCTAAAAAGGAGAAGAAGAACGCCGAAAAAGCCGAGAAGAAAGCCATCAAAGATGCCCAGAAAGCCGAAACCGTTGAAAACCAAGAAGGCGAGGAAGGCGACGAAAAAGAGGAAAAAGCAAGCCGCAAAAAGCGCAAAGCCGCCGAGAAAGAGGAAACCGACACGGAGGAGGCGCCCAAAAGCAAAAAGGCCAAAGCCTCAAAAGAAGAAAAAAAAGCCAAGAAGAAAAAAGGCAAAACCGAAGACGAGAACTCTGGTATTCAGGAGTTAGATTCTGACTTCAGAGACGAAGACGAGTTTGTGAACGAAGGCGAAAGTCTCGAGTTTGAAAACGAAGTCCCCACACCCAAAAACAAAACTGTGGAAGAGGAGCAACCTGAGGAGCATAAATCCAAGAAGGATAAAAAAGCGGAAAAGGCAAAAGAGAAAAAAAAGAAAAAAGAACAAACTCCCGAAGAGCGGGAACACCAGAAAAACATTAAGAAAGGCACCAAAAGATTCTTAAAAAATGCTGGCGACGGCCATCTCGACCACGAAAAAATAGCCAAGCAGCGCGAGAAAATGGCAAAGAAAGAACAGAAGGCAAAAGCCGAGGAAGACCGCAAAAAGGAACTTCGCGCTCGTGCGGCACAAGGCGGCGAACTCAAGACCAAGGAAAGACGCGAGCTTGAGAAAGAAATGCGGAAACAGCAGATAGCCGATGCCAAACATTACCAAAAAGCGAAAAAGGCCTTGCTGGAGATTCAGGACGACAAGACCATGAAAAAGATGAAAAAGCACCACAAACAAACCGACAAAAAGATGAAAAAACAATATAAGAAGAAGAAAAAGAAAGGATTATTCAAAAACTTTTTTAAATAAAACCACTCAAAGATGAACGGATCAGCATTTGCCTGCATTATGATTATCATAATAGCGGGATTTATCGGAGGTATGATTTTCATACTCAAAAAAAACAAAGTCCAAGACGAAGAAGAGAAACCCATTGAGCACCAGAATCTCAACGACTTCTCCGCCACGCTCAACACCATCACTGTAGAAAAAGGACTAAGCCTCGAGGAGCAGAAACGCCGCAACGAGGAGAAAGCCAAAGCCGAAAAACTCAAACAGGATGTAAAATTCAAAAGCGACAACCCAATAAAGGAAATCCAGGCAAAAAACCACATGCGCAAATCTCCCGCCGACGAGTATTTCGAGCGCATGAAATTGGCAGCCGCAGAGGTTATCAAACCGAAAAAGTGATTCAACGAGCAAAAACTAATCAAAAAAAAGTTTGTTTTTTTAAAATAAATGCTTACCTTTGCGAGGCAATTGGGAGAAACCGTAATAGCAACATTACGGTTTCTCTTTTATTTTTACTTTTTTTAGAACAAAATTACATCAAACATGAGCAAAATAACATATCTCACAGAAGAGGGGCTCAAAAAACTTAACGACGAACTCGACCACCTCATAGCAGTGGAACGCCCCAACATATCAAAACAAATCGCCGAGGCCCGCGAAAAAGGCGACCTCTCTGAAAATGCAGAATACGACGCGGCAAAAGAGGCTCAGGGACTTTTGGAAATGCGCATATCAAAACTTCAGGAGACAATCAAAAACTCCCGCGTGTTAGACAAGTCGCAGATTCAGAGCGACACCGTGCAGATTCTCAGCAAGGTAACAATCCAAAACGTAAAGAACAACGCCAAAATGACCTACACACTCGTTGCCGAGAGCGAAGCCAACCTCAAGGAAGGCAAAATTTCGATCGAAACACCCATAGCCAAGGGTCTTTTAGGCAAGAAAGTGGGCGAAATTGCTAAAATCAAAATCCCCGCCGGCGAAACTGAGTTCAAAATTCTTGATATAACAATTTAATTATGGCATCAATATTTTCACGCATAATCAAGGGCGAGATTCCCTGTTACAAAATAGCCGAAAACGATGAGTTTTTCGCATTCCTCGACGTTAACCCGATTCAGAAAGGGCACACTTTGGTTGTTCCCAAGGAAGAAATCAGCTACATCTTCGACATCGACGACGACAAGCTTGGACGCTACATGGCATTCTCCAAGAGAGTAGCCGCCGCCATTAAAGCCGCAATCCCATGCGTAAAAGTGGGCATAGCTGTTGTGGGTTTGGAAGTTCCGCATTCGCACATCCACCTCGTGCCGCTCAACGAGGTTAACGACATGTCGTTTGAACACAAAATGACTCTCGAAAAAGAGGAAATGCAGCAAATTGCCGACAAAATAGTAAAAAACTTTAAGTAAAATATCCGAGGGGGCTGTTTTTCCGCTCCCTCTCTTTTTTCTCAAAAATCAGATGGAAACATTAGAGGCTCTACTTTTAGGATTGGTACAAGGACTCACAGAATTTCTTCCCGTAAGCAGCAGCGGACACTTGGAAATCGGACAAAAGCTTTTGAACGTGAACGAAGGCGGCCTTACCTTCGACATTGTGGTACACGTGGCAACAGTTTTGGCTACTATCACCATTTTCAGAAAAGAAATCTGGAACCTGATTATAGGATTTTTTACAAAGCTCAATCCCGACACCGACCTCCCGCTCTGGCGCAGGCTCAACGACGCTCAACGTTATGTAATACTGATAGTTATTTCGATGATTCCTATCGGCATAGTGGGCTTGTTTTTCAAAGACCAAGTGGAAGCGATATTCGCATCAAGCATCGTGATTGTGGGCGTATGCCTGATAATTACTTCGATACTGCTCGCCCTAACCCACTTTTTCAAGCTCGACCCCGACAAGGAGAAACAAGATATTTCACCCGCCAACGCCTTCATCATTGGCATAGCCCAGGCGATAGCCGTTTTGCCCGGACTCTCAAGGTCTGGATCCACCATCGCCACCGGTCTGCTCATCGGCAACAAGCGCGAAAACATGGCTCAGTTCTCGTTTCTGATGGTGATTCCTCCCATCTTGGGCGAGGCTCTGTTAGATTTCAAGCACATAGTTGCTCCGTCGGCAGAATACCTCGCCGAACATGGTGCCGCCGTTCAAATTCCAACATTGGCATTGATTGTTGGTTTTGTAGCAGCGTTTTTAAGCGGCTGCCTTGCCTGCAAATGGATGGTGAAATTAGTAAAGAAATGCAAACTGATTTACTTTGCAATCTACTGTTTTGTAGTAGGTTTGCTCTGCATCACGGTTTTGTAAAACAACTGCTTGATTTTCCGAAGATTCTTAAATAGTATGGTAAACACACCGCCAACCGAATTTTTTCGTGCGGCGGTGATATCTTCGCGCATTTTGCGGAGAATATTGGCAAACGAACCGTTGCTCAATCCGCCGGTACGCATTTTAACCGCCACAATGGGGCAATAGACTGTGGAAACTCCGCACGAAAGAAACCTCAGCATAATGTCGTAATCGGCTGCTATCTTGAAACTTGTATCAAACACTCCATATTGCTGATACACACTTTTTTTAACAAAAAATGTAGGATGTGGCGGCATCCAGCCGTATGAAAGTTTTTTCTTAGTAAAAATTCCTGATTGCCAATATCTTACCATCTTATCGGGATTATTACCGTCCACATATACCAAATCGGCGTAGGCGGTATCCGACGAGGCATTTTCCATGGACTGAACCATTTGCGAAACCACATTGTCGGAGGCAAACACATCGTCAGCGTGCAACAGGGCTACAACATCGCCCGTAGCAAGTGTAATTCCCTTATTAACAGCATAATACATACCATCGTCGGGTTCAGAAACAAGTATCTCTGGCAAAAATTTCTTAACAATTTCAAGAGTATTGTCGTTGCTCGCACCATCGATTACGATATGCTCCTTGCAAGGATAGTCCTGACTGAGAAACGAGCGCATCGCATCGGCAATAGTGCTTTGATTGTTTCTACAAACCGTTATTACCGAAACTTTAATCATCTATCACCCTCTCCCTCACTTTTTCTGCAGGATTTCCTTTGTAGACCGAGAAAGGAAGCAGCTCTCCATTTGCCACCGAACCGGCTGCAAGCACCGAATGACTGCGGCAGACAGCTCCTGCCGTTAGCACAGCACCGGCGCAAATCCACACACCGTCTTCAAGAGCCACAGGGGCAATCCTAAGCCGGAAGTCTGATTTGCTGTAATCGTGACTGCCGGTTTCGACCAAAACCCTTTGCGAAAGGCAGCAGTTTTTTCCAACCGACACCTGCGCGAGATTGTCGATCCACACCTCCTCCCCTATCCAAGAATTGTCGCCGACTGAAAGCAGCCACGGATACTTGATATTAACGCGGGGCTTAATAACCACGCCATTGCCCACCTTTGCGCCGAACATCCTAAGCAACAGCCGTTTGAATCCGTTGCAAAACGGAAACGGCGACCTAAGGAAGGTATAGTTGGCACAATACCACAAGGCGCGGATTATAAATCCGCGCCCGGTTGTGTATCCCGCCTTGGTGTATTTTGTCAAATCGGTGGTATTCAATCTACTAACTTATTGGTAGCGGTATCGGGAAAAACAACGCTGGGTTTAAAAGTCTTTGCCTCTTCAAAATCCATCAACGCGTATGAAATAATTATAACGATGTCGCCAGGGAGAGCCTTGCGCGCCGCCGGACCGTTGAGACAGACACAGCCGCTGCCGTATTCGCCCTTGATAACGTAGGTCTCTATCCTTTCACCGTTGTTGAGATTTACCACTTGGACTTTCTCGTTTTCAATAATGTTGGCGGCTTGCATCAACGCCTCGTCGATGGTGATGCTGCCGATGTATTCGAGATTAGCCTCCGTAACGGTTACACGGTGGATTTTCGATTTTAATACTTCGATGTTCATTTTCTAAGCTACAAGAGTATATTATCGATAAGGCGTGTCTTGCCATCGTATACTGTTATGCAGATAACAGCGTTTTTGGGATATTCGCCGTCGATAGGCTGGAGGGTCTCCTTGTCGGCAATTTCCACATATTCGAGACAAAGGTTAGCGTCGGTGGCGATATTTTTTTTGATAAAATCCCTGATTTGCTTTTGCGTAGCCTTGTTGTCCGCCATGCGCTTTGCCTCAAAAAGAGTCTTTGAAATCAGCAGCGCACTATTACGTTGCTCGGGCGAGAGATGCACGTTTCTGCTGCTGAGTGCGAGGCCGTCGCTTTCGCGCTTGATGGGACACGAAACAATCTCTCCCTCAAAATCAGGCATATATTTGCGAACCATAGCCTTAACCACTGCAATCTGCTGATAGTCTTTCTGTCCGAAGTAAGCGCGGTCGGGGTTCACAATGTTGAGCAGCTTGCTCACCACCTGGCACACGCCGTTGAAATGTCCAGGACGGTATTTGCCTTCCATCACCTCAGCCACCTGGCCGAGCGAGAAAACACGTGTGTCGGGTTCGGGATACATCTCTTCCACTGTGGGCGCGAATACGATGTCGCACGAGTTTTTTTCCAAAAGGGCGAAATCTGCATCAGGGTCGCGGGGATATTTTTCGAGGTCTTCCTTGTTGTTAAACTGTGTTGGATTTACAAAAATGCTCACCACAGTGATGTCGTTATCCTTTGCTGCCTGTTCTACAAGCGAGATGTGTCCTTGATGAAGAGCTCCCATCGTGGGAACGAAACCAATTGTTTTTGACTGCGAGCGCAGCTTTTGCAAACGCTGTTTCAGTGCGTCAATTTCTTTGAAAATTTCCATTATAAATTAAATAAACAAATAAAAATATTGATTTACAACTATTAACAATAATTATCTAAACCTATTATTTAAGCAAGATAGAAAACTCCTTAGTGCCGGCGAACTCGATTTGCGAATCGTTGGTCTTGCATTTTACCTGCACTTCCCACCAGCCTTGACGGACGTTTTTCTTTTCGCACCTTACCCACACAAGCTTGTCAACCGCCGAATCCATATCGGCAGCTACTGTGGTGGTGGCCATCAGGGTTTTCTTGGTACTCATGTAATAGTACCAGCGGAACTCGAAACTTATGTTAGGTGAATTGAGCTTGGCAAGTTCGGCCTCGCTAAACACCACTTCGATTTCAAGGTTTGAGTCAAGTTTTACACCTTCGGTCTTGGCTTCTTTGAGCGTAACCTTGCTGCCGCTGCAGTTGAAAATCACTTGCACCGGTGTTACCTCGGTTTGCGCTCTCAGTCCCGACACTGCGAAAAGCGCAATCATCAACATGGTAATTATTCTCATAGTTCACTCAGTATTAATAGTTTACAATCTATTGAAAAGCAGGTTGCTCTCTGCCATACAAATTTTGTTGTAATAGTTGCAAAAAATGAGCCTAAATGAATCAGACAGCCGTTATTCAACTTTAAGGTATTTCTTAATGTTCTTGCGGAGAGCCTGTTCCGAAAGTCCGCCGGTAATTTGGTTCCACTCGCCGTCGGGTGTTACAAATATCAAAGTGGGAATTGCGTCAAACTCGAAATAAGACGCAGCTTTGGGACATTTGTCGATGTCAACCGAGAAAATCTGGATTTTGTTGCCGTAAGATTTTTGAACTTTTTCCAAAATTGGGGCAAGCTGACGGCAGGGTCCGCACCATGTGGCGTTGTAATCGATAATAAAAGGTACGGGACACATAATATCATCTGTATTAACATTGATACACAGCTGGTTGAATGTTTTGTCGGTGGTGGTAATCACCTTTCCGTTGTTCTGATATTCGGGCTCGGGGTCTGGCTCGGGGTCTGGCTCGGGTTCGGCAACAGCCTCCTCTACATCAACTACCTCCTGCTCAGACGACGGCTTTACGGCAATAGAGTTGTTGTTGATATTGCTGTTGGTTTCGGTGCTGGGTGTGTTGCTTACAACAGCATCTTGAGGCTGGCTGATTACTTCTTGAATTGTAGAATCCCCTTTGTCACCTGACGAAGAACAGGCTGCTGACATCACGGCGCAGACAAATGCCACTGCCAATGAAAGAATTGATTTTTTCATATAGATCACGTTTTTAGTTTAAAAATACGGCGTAAAGGTAACAAATGAAAAAAAATAAAAAAAATCATTTTTTCAATTAGGGTAAAAGATATTTCGAGTGTTATAATAACGAGGTTTCGAAAGAGAAACCAAAGGCAGAAACTTAACAATTAACTTTCAAAACACACAACGCCATGAACAATACATATTACAACCCAGCAAACTTAGACGCCGACTTGATGGAAAGCGCAGACACATCCTCTCTCGTAGAGATGATAGCAACACTCGCTATGGACGATGCTGATTTCTACAGCGAAATATAATACAGCACTCTCTCTATTACAGGAAATTAACCCAAAATAATACAACAAAACACGGAATCTCCAAGGAGGTTCCGTGTTTTTTAGTTACATAATAAATCCAAACAAAAAAAGAAAAATGAACACTTACAAAATTAACATAGCATCGCCGTAAGGTCCAAAACGGTATCCCTCCTTCAACGCCACTTGGTACGAACTCATCAAGAAATCGAATCCTGCGAATGCCGAAGCAGTCATAAGCATGGTGGAATACGGGTGATGGAAGTTGGTGAGAAGGCTCGACGGAACGCTGAACTCGTAGGGCGGGAAGATAAACTTGTTGGTCCAGCCCTCGAAAGGTTTTAGATAGCCGCTTGTAGATACCGAGCTTTCCAACGTGCGCACGGTGGAGATACCTACTGCGCAGACGTTCTTGCGCTCGTCCTTAGCCTTGTTTACAGTTTCCACGCAGCTGTCGTCGATCCAAATCTGCTCGCTGTCCATCTTGTGCTTGGTGAGGTCTTCCACGTCAACGTTTCTAAAATTACCCAACCCCACGTGGAGGGTGATTTCGGCGAAATTCACGCCAACAATCTCCAAACGTTTCAAAAGTGTCTTGCTAAAATGCAATCCAGCTGCCGGAGCCGCCACTGCACCTTCGTGCTTGGCAAAAATAGTCTGGTAACGCTCCCTGTCCTCGGGTTCAACTGGGCGGTTGATATATTTTGTCGGCAGAGGAGTCTCGCCCATGCCGTAAAGAATCTTTTTGAAATCATCGTACTCTCCATCGAAAAGGAAGCGAAGTGTGCGCCCGCGCGAAGTTGTGTTGTCTATAACTTCGGCCACAAGGCTGTCGTCCTCGCCGAAATAGAGCTTGTTGCCAATGCGGATTTTGCGGGCTGGGTCTACCAACACGTCCCACAAACGCTGCTCGTGGTTGAGTTCGCGGAGCAGAAAAACTTCTATTTTTGCGCCGGTCTTCTCCTTGTTGCCGTAGAGCCGTGCGGGAAACACCTTGGTATTGTTAAACACCATCACATCACCATCGTTGAAATAGTCTACAATATCCTTGAATATTCTGTGCTCTATCGATTTGTTTTTGCGATTAATGACCATCAAACGGCACTCGTCCCTATTTTCGGTGGGATAAAGAGCCACTTGCTTGTCGGGAAGTTCATACTTAAACTTAGATAATTTCATTTGGCAGTTAACTTAATTTAAATAATATATTGCAACGTTGCAAAGTTATAAATTATTGTTTAAAATCCGACAAAAGATTTTCAAAATTTTCTAACGAAATTGCTGAATCTAAGGTAACTTCCCCTATTTTTGTGCGGCGAAGCCCCGCAAGGTAGCCTCCCACACCGAGTTTTTTGCCTATATCGTTGGCCAAAGAACGGATATAAGTTCCTTTGCTACAAGACACTACGGTTTTAAACTGTTTTTTATCATCGTCCCAATCGGTGATTCTAATATCATAAATTTCTATTTGATGGGGACGCATTTTCACCTCGTCGCCCCTACCCTTGTGGGCTGATATGTAGGCGGGTTTTCCGTCGATTTTTTTCGCGCTGTATACGGGCGGATACTGCAATTGAATGCCAATAAATGATTTAAGACACTCATCTACAGCATCTTTGGTTATAGCCGACGTATCGGCGAACTGTTCGGGTTCGGTCTCGAGGTCGAAACTCGGAGTTACCGCGCCGAGCTGCACGGTGGCAATATACTCCTTGTCGTGGTCTTGAAAGGCTGTTATCTCCTTGGTCTTTTTGCCAGTGCATACTATAAGCACACCCGAGGCGAGAGGGTCAAGAGTTCCGGCGTGTCCCACTTTGATTTTTTTGATACCTAAACGGGTCTTGAGCATATATCTCACCTTATTAACAAGGTCAAACGAAGTCCATCTCAAAGGTTTGTCGAAAACCAAGACTTTTCCCAAAGAAAACGGGTCGGTAGGTTGTTGGGGTTGTGTAGAGGGCATATTTATTAAAATGTATTTATTTAAGATTAAAGTTTTTTCTTGCGCGGCGCAGTGCGCGCCTTATTCTGTAAAACCCGGGGGGCGGCACAGGGTCGAAACCATGTGTTCCCCAAGGATTGCATCTTAGTATGCGCCATGCAGTTAATATCGATCCACGTATTATACCGTGATACTCAACGGCTTGCAGACAGTATTTAGAGCAAGTGGGTGTATGCCGGCACATATCAGGAAGCCACGGTGATATACACCAGCGGTAAAGATAGACAGGAAACAGGTAGATTTTTCTAATTACTGCTGCAAGTTTCATTCACTAACTGGTTTACAGACGACAACTTGCCAAAACATTCGCGACAAAGCGGTTCGTAAGTTTTTTTCGCTCCGAGACTTACAAGCTGCGAGTCGGATGATAGCCTGTGCGAAAACTGAGCTACCGAACCGCAACGTGTGCAGATGGCGTGAACCTTGGTAACGTCGTCGGCAATGCACATGATGTCGCCCATAGGCCCGAACGGACGACCGAGATAATCCATGTCTAATCCGGCAACAACCACCCTCGCGCCTCTGAGGGCAAGTGTGCGGCAAACAGAGGTGAGCGTGCTGTCGAAAAACTGGGCTTCGTCGATGCCGATAACCTGAGCGTCGCGCGAAAGTGCGAGAATATCGTTGCTTGTGGCTACAACTATGGAGGATATGGAGTGCTGGTCGTGCGAAACTACGGCAGTCTTACTATAACGCGTATCGGTAGACGGCTTGAAAATGGCAGTCTTAAGACCTGCTATTTCGGCCCGGCGCAAACGGCGGATAAGCTCCTCTGTTTTGCCCGAAAACATTGAGCCAGTAACAACTTCGATACTGCCGGCATGGCATTTTGGTTCGAGTAACATATTCTATTTCTTTGTTTTATTGATTACAAACTCTGCAAAATTTATGTCCTCAAAGGTGGTAATTTTTACGTTATTTTTCTCACCTCCGATAAGATTTATTTTTTCGCCAAGCTGTTCCACCACAGAAGCGTCATCGGTAAACGACGGAATATAAGTCTGTTGGTATGCTTTTCGAAGCACGTCGGCATGAAAAACCTGCGGAGTTTGGATAAGTTTTACCGAATTGCGGTCGATTATGCGGTTGTTGCCTTGCGGGTCAACCGTGCGGATGCTCTCGGGAGGATTGACGCACGGCACGGCGTTGCCATTGAGAGCCGCCTGAGTGTAGCATTGCGCTATACACGAAACCGATACAAGCGGACGCACACCGTCGTGAACACCCACAAGGTCGATGTCGGAGTCGAGCAGGTCGACGGCGTTTTTAACCGAAAAAAATCTCTCCGCGCCACCGTAAACCACTCTGTAACAGTCGGGATGTATAAAAGGCTGCGAGATTTTCTTCCAAAATTCGACGAATCCCTGCGGCAGAACCAAGTAAACCGCTATATCAGGGTCGAAACTGCGGAACTGGCACACCGTCCGGCAGAGAATAGGCACACCAGCCACATCCAAAAACTGTTTGGGCGTACTCATGCCCATGCGCAGACCTTTGCCGCCTGCAACAATTATCACCGCGCGTTTCATTGTGCAGTAGTAAGATTAATACCGTCGGAAATATGCTTTGAAAGTCTCTTGTTGATTTTTTCAGAGAGAAGGCGCATATTGTAGTTCTTCTTCTCGAAAGTGGCGAGCTCCACAAGAGCCACGGTCTGCTTGCCCGAAACAAACGGTATAAATATAAGGTGTTTTGGCGACCCTTGTCCTAAGCCCGAAACCACCACTTGGATATAGTTTTCGGGAATGTTGTCGAGTTCGAGAGTCTTTTTGTCCTTTGCCACTTGACCGTTGATGCCTTCGCCGAGTTCGAATGTGCGGTCGGTGTCGGGTGTGTAGTATGCGTAGGTGCTTTTGATTTCAAACTTGTCGGTTTTGGGATTGAGCGCATAAGCCACACCTTGCACAATGTCGAACACCTTGGCGAGATTGCTGAGGAGCTTGTCGAAATACTCGTTGATGTCGGCGGTCTGGTCGAGTTCGGCGGAAATCTGTTCGGCTAACTGGTCGAGCTGCTTGTTTTCTTCCGCCTCGCGTTTTGCCTTAAGAAGTTTTTCCTGACGGGCTTTCTCTTTTTTCACCTCGTCGTTGTTGTCCTCGGCCTCGAGTTTGGCCTTGTTGATAAGTTCGTCGTTGGATGCTCCCGACGCGCCTCGTGAAGAAAGCAGCTCCAACTGCGACTCCATAACGCCGGCATCGTGGAAAAGCTTTTTGCTGATAGCAAACGCGAACACAAACATTATCACCGATATAAAGACGTATCCCCAAAGCGCAAACTTGGTATACGCTTGCATCTCAGGAATTAACGAAACGGCCACCACTGCCATGCCTATTATTATCAAGATAACAAGCAATGTAAGAAATTTCTTCTGCCCTTTGTCGAATTTTTTCATGATATAATCGTCATTTAAGGTTTTTCAAATACTCTATTATATTGTTGGTAAACAAAATATGATCCACTTCTGTGATTTTGATGGCAGCGGTAGTCATGGTTTTTACCTGACACTCGTCGGGCGACTGCACCATCACCACGCCACCGGCTTCCTTGATGGTTTTGAGACCCAACGCACCGTCCTTGTTAGCACCAGAGAGAAGTATCCCCACTGCATTTTCTTTGAATGTGCGGGCTATCGAGCAAAATGTTACATCGATAGAGGGACGCGAATGGTTGACAGGCTCCTCGGTAGAGAGCGAGAACTGGTTGTTGGCGTCAACGTACATATGATAGTTGGCAGGAGCGAGATACGCCACGCCTGGCATCACTGGATCTTTGTCGCAGGGTTCGCAAATAGGTATGTTGGATTTGAGCGACAGAGCCTCCACAAAGCCTCCCCTGACGTTTTTCAACCTATGCAGACATAGGAAAATGGTATGGGGATAGTTTTTCGGTATGTTTGCCAAAATTGCGGTAACTGTTTGAAAACTTCCCGCCGAGCCGCCTATAACAATGTTTCGCATTTAGTTTTATCTTTGAACTTTTACAAAAATATTTTCGCTTTTCGACACCGGTATGAACACCCCTTTGTAGTCGCATCCTGCAAGGTTTTCGCGAATGCCGATTATGAAGAAACCGCCGTTCATTACAGTTTTGGCGACGTTTTCCACCACCCTCTTTTTGGTAGACGGATTCATATACAACATTCTGTCGCGGAAAAGCACAAGGTTGAACCCGTTGTCGGGAGGAGTATCGGTTATGATGTCGCTTTTGATAAAGATTACGCTGTTGAGCAGTTCTGGCGAAAAATAATCATACTTATCTTCATGTACAAGATAGTGGTTCAAATCGGCATCGGGATCCATTTTTTTGAAATTCACGTCGCTGATTTCGATTTTTTTCTGTTCTACAAAACCGTTCTTGGCATCAGTGAGAATCTTCTGCGCCGGCGAAGTAGCGTAAACCACACAACGGTTGAGAATGCGCTTGCGGTAGAGGGTTATCAGCAGGGAGTAGAGTTCGTCGTCGCCGCAAATCTGAGGTATCCATATCTTGCAGAGAGTCTCGCTCTTGAGTTTTTCTATAATATTGTCCTCAAAAAACTTCCACATAGAATAGTCCCTAAACAATTCGGTTGTAGGCACAAACATCTCAGACACAAACAGGTCGGCGAAATAAGAATCTGCCATCAGCTTGCTAATCAGGCGTTCGGAAGACTGCAACCCGTGCATATACATTGAGCGTGCCATACGGTGCATAAGAATATCTTGCGCAAACGACGTAAAATCCAAGTTTCGCACCGTCCTAACAGCAGAAATTATCTTTCTAAAATCCTCGTATGGTATATTTTGAAATTCGTCCATCGCCTAATAAACTTTTTTGTTGTAAATCAGTCCCTTCTTGTCGTACTTGGCAGTTACTGGCCCAATAATGCTCTCGTGTATTCCCAAGACCAAAGAGCCGTTGGTGTCGAGATAATTCCAAAAATCCATAAAAAGCTTGTTTTGCAAAGTATTGTTAAAGTAAATCAGCACATTACGGCACAGTATGATGTCGTACTTTATATCAAACGGATTAGGGTCGAGTACCAAGTCGTGCTTTTTAAACACGGCTTTATCCAAGAAATCAGGTTTTATCTTAAATGTATCCTTTACTTTGTTGATTTCAAAGTACTTTTCGTACGAGACCACAAGATGCTCGTCGAAATTGTATGGATTTTCGCACAAAACCTTGTTGAAATTGTCCAAATATTCCGAAACTGAACGGTAACTGTAAACGCCTTTCTGGGCAGTCTTCAGGACATCTGTGTTCAAATCGGTAGCGTAGAGATGGCTACGGTAAAGCATACCTAACTCGTTGAGCAGTATCATCATAGAATATACTTCTAACCCTGTGCTGCATCCGGCATGCCAGATATTAATCTCGCGTTTGCTGGCAAGGCGCGGCAAAATCCTGTATTTGATAGCATGCCACACCTGAGGATCACGAAAAAGCTCTGTGGTATTGACAGTTATATCTTTAACAACCTCTTCCAAAAAATTATGGTCAAACTTTACCCTCGTTATCAGTGTCTTAAGGTCTATTCTATTGTCCATCAAAATTTTTTCGACACGGCGCATAAACGACTTGTCCGAATAATTGGAAAATTCGTATCCGCCATAATCGCGCAACGTCTTTATAAACGTCAATATATCAGGTGGTTCAAACATTCTAAAATTTAAACTGCTTCAAATCTGACACAAATAATTATTATAGGTCAAATATAAAACATTTTTTGGAAAAACACCAATTTTTTATGCAGATATTGCATTTTTTTTGAAATTAATATACTTCGCGCTCGTAGGCTATCATCGGAGGTGTCATTTCGGTACGGTTGCCGCTCAAACCTACAAACTTCATCGACTTGATATCCTGAAGAAGCTCGGGAAACTGCGCGAACTGGTTGTTGCACAAATTGAAGTCGTAAAGGTTTACCAAATTCGACACCTGATTGGGCAAACGGGTAAGACGGTTGTTACTCAAATCCAAGAATACGAGGCTCGTGAGCGTGGTCAAATCCACAGGAACTGAGGAAATGCTATTTTGGCTAAGAATAAGGCGTTGAAGATTAGATAATTGCGAAATTTTTGTAGGAATTGATATAATTCCGCAACCCGAAAGCGAAAGCCGTGTAAGGGTTGTGATATTGCAGATTACCGACATATCGCGCACCTTATTGTTGTCTAAATAAAGTACTTTCAACGACTTAAAATTAGCTACCGACGACGGAACGGATGTAATATTGTTGCCAGCAAGTATGAGCGACTCAAGGTTTTTGAGTTCGGTAAGACCGGCTTGGAAAACTGAAATACGGTTGAACGACAAGTCGAGCTCTTTCAACGACTTAAGATTTGAAATCGAAGCTGGAATAGTGGTGATAATATTGTTTGAGACGGTAAGCGACTGCAGCGACTCGCAGTTGGTCAAGGGCGTAAGGTCGGCTATACGGTTGTTGGCAAGCGAGATACGTTTCAACTTTTTGAGATTTGAAATTCCTTCGGGAATTGAGGAGATATTGTTCTGGTCGGCGAAAATAAAACGCAGGTCGGGCAGTTGAAACAGCTCCGCAGGCAATGCCGTGATAGAATTACCTTGAATGTACAAGGCTTTCAGGTTTTTGAGCTGAGCCACCCCAGAAGGAACAGACGACAGGCTCTTGTTGCCCAAATCCAATACTACCACGTCGTTGGGGTGTTTCAACGCCTCGTCGATAGAGGTGTAAGCCTTTGTTTTCAAAATTGGCGCATCTTCGGCGTCCTGTGCTGTTGCGCAGATGCTTGTAAAAAGCACTGCTGCAAGTGATATTATTAGTTTCTTCATTATTCTTGACATATTTATAATTATTATTACATTTTTATGGTATTACAAATATAGTGCCTATTTGAACGTCGCGCTTATTACGTGCACAAAGCACGGCGTTTCGGATACCACCTATATAATAACGTTGCAACCACGGCAAAACGCATAAAACAGCCGTCCAATTTCCATAATTATGTGCCAAATATAATCCAAGGAGGGTCAAAGAGCCTAAAATCAACTGTGAAGATAGTCCGTCAACAAAGCTGAAAGAGTAATACTGACCCGCTCCTGGCAACACCGCGCTCAACAAACCGGCTGCCAAAGGCGACGGATATTTCTGATGCTTTATCTTGCGCAAAATCTGATTCCGACTCTGAGTGGTGTCAAGTTGGGCAAGCACGGCGGCAGCATTAAAGTATTTTTTAGATGAAATATAAATATTTGCTTTTGTAAAAAGCACTTGTCTACGTTCAAAATTATTATTAGCAACATTATAAGCCTGATTGACAAAAATCTCAGCTTTTCGACATTCCCCTGCTGCAGCAAAAATCTGTGCGGCAGAGCAGTACTTTAGGAAATCTCTATTTAAAGTATCGAACAAAATAGCACGTTGTATCTCTTTTTGAGCCAAGCGAATATTGCCAATTTCAAAAGCATTTATAGCCACACAGAAAACCGAGTCGGCATCTTGACAAAAAGCCGTAGAGCTAAAAATAAGTACCATAGATATAATCAAGAATTTTCTCATCGCGGTTGGTTTTAGAAATTGATTTATATTTTTTCACTGACTTGACAGTTCCAAAAATGTTTCCCACATAAAAACAGGCTGACAATGTGCAGAAAAAAAGCGGATAAGGATCATTTATCCCGTATTTGTGAAATCCGTATGCCACATGGGCAATATCAAAACAGCTGCGGAGCATAGCCAAAATGCCTTCGCGCACATATCCGCAATAAATGCGCCCAGCCCCGGGCAAAACAGCAGACAGCGATACAGCCACAAACATATTCTTTGTGTCGTAACCTGTGCGGCACAGCTCCACAGTCTTGGGCAGTAAAAGAGCGTCAGACAAATCCGCAGTCTGTCCATTTATCGTAGCAAGACACGCCTTAATGTTTGCACCCTTCACCTTAAAAGGGCTTTGTAGTGAATCGCAAAAAAACTGAGCTGTAGCGTAACTCCCCGAGCGGACAAGTATCCGCACATAATCATAATAGTAATTTGGATAACGGTGGCAATGGGGAAGAATATAGTTTGAAAAGACAGCTTTTGCAGAATCATACTCATAGGCAAATTCATAACACTCTGCTGATTTAAATGCGTAATCTAAACTAAAACTATATGATGAATCAGCCAAACGACGGTACTCTTCTGCGGCTAACTGATACTGACCTGTATTATAGAGATATTTGGCAAATATCTTGGTATGCAATGTGTCGTAGAGATTCTGCGCAAACGTAGCGGATGCAAAACAAATCTGCAACACCAACAAAACCATTATGGCAGACCTTGTTCTCATCGCTTACGAATCAAAGGGTAATCCAAAAGCAAATCTGTATCGCCATAGCGTTTGTAGCCTGGTTTGTCAACACCGTTGCAGCGTAGCAACCGGTCGAAAGTGTCAGCAAATCCGTAAAAAAATCCGTTCTGTTTAAACGTCAACGCACTATAATGCGAACACGATGGGTAAAAAGAGCATTTCTGTATATCCTGAGGCGACACAACGCGCTTGTAAAATGCGAAGAGAGGATTGAATTTTGGCTGAGGGAAACATTCGCACTTAGCCACATGGTTATGAGAGCATGTTTCAACGTGGTTTTTGTCAAATGACACATCAGAGTAGACAATCTTGGAATACAATTCTTTTTCGCCATACGAAACAGACACCACAGTAGAGGGAAACACCGACGCGCCCAACGTCTGATAGTTGTAATAAAATATCTTTGCCATTACTTTGCCGTTGACATCGAAACAAACAGACGCATCCAACTTATTGTCGGTCTGCGAAGTCTTGAGTGAGCATATCGTTTCAGATTTTCTGCAAAGCGAATCGGGCAGACTCTCCGAGAGGACAAAATCTGTATAAATTTTGCCGTCATTCTTGCTCACATCGGAAATTCTGTAATTAAAATCATCGGAGGCAAACATAGAGAAATCACCTGTAACGGCGCGAAACAAAACTGACGATTTAAGCATCGACGAATCCACCGGCGAGGAAACGACTTCTTCGCCCACATACTGCTCCATCGTCATGAAAGTGAGCCTGACAGTAGTGCGGAGTGGATAGTAATACTCGGTAACAAGAGTATTGTTGCGAACATCAAAACAGACATGACCCTTAGAAACGGTGTTAAAGCTTCCGCCGTCGGTAACCTCCTCCACAAAATCAGCCTCTACCGAAAAATGCAGCTGCGCATTGGCAAACGCGCTCAGGCAAACGAGGCAAAGCGACAGAACTATTTTACAGAGAGCCATTTAGCCAAACCTCCTACTGCCGCACCCGTAAGACAGCCGAAAATAGCAAGTTTTACCTCGCGCCTGTCGCCATGCTTACAGGCGTAAACAATAGCCACTGCAATAGGACCAGCTCCCGCTCCATACAACGTGTATGTACCAGCAGCTGAAACCAAAGCCGTAAACAAGAATGTGGGCATTCGTCCGGGCATTCCCGATGTCACCAACACCCCGGAGGGAACTTCCGCTACAAAACCTGCACAACTGGTATTCTCTGCATCAATAGCAACAGCCATACTGTCAGCTACCGAAAACTTGGCAGATATGCCGCTATCGTCGAACAGGTAGGAATCGCCACCGTCGGCGTAACCCGCAAAGGAACAGAGCAGAATGACTATTATGGAGAGTATTTGTTTCATATTCACACTATTTTTTGGGCGACATACGGGCAAGATTCTCGTTGATATACTTATTGAGAAGTTTCTCTATCAGTACAATATCATCTTTGTGCAGTGTTGATATATTGAACTTAGGATAGGTAACTTCTTCTAATTCACGCTGTTTGTTTAATCCTCTAACGGTAACTACGAGAGACTTTCTTAGACCGAACAGACTTTTGTTGATGGTGTATTTGTAAAGCTGTTTTTTGCGGACGTTGAAAGCCTGAAACCTTCGGAAAAGCGGATATGCGCTAAAACGCTTTATCACAATAGGATCATTGTCGTCTTCGATGCTAAAATACGACGGATTGAGCAACAAAAGCAGCAGAAAATGCACAGCGGCAAAAATAGAACCTATTGTAACAAGTGTAGTCACGGTATTTACCTTAAAATATATACATACAAAGCTACCAATAGCAGCCAATCCGGTGATAATATATGCCATTCTAAATTTGCCGGTAGATAATGTATTATCAATAAACATAATAAAAAGCGTTATCTAAATTAAAAATTAAAGATTTATCTGGTTGTAAAACGAAAATGACTGATAAATATCCTCCGCGCTACAATGCACGTCGTACTCGTATTTGCCAAAAGAACTAACAAGCGAGAAACTGATTTTTCCTCCGATGTTTTTCTTGTCGTGCTGCATCAGCGCGAGCAATTCGCCATAGGATTCCATGCTGAAACGGAACGGCGGAAAATACGACCCGACAAGCTTGGTAACTTCGATAAGGCTCTGCAGCGGGAAACCCATATAATGATTGCTCAAAAACAGTTCGCAAATAATGCCTACAGCCACAGCCTCGCCATGAAGAAGTGGTTTTGGCGTAGAAAACGAATAGCTCTCCACCGCGTGTCCGATGGTGTGACCGAAATTGAGCATCTTCCTCAACCCCTTTTCGGTGGGGTCTGCCGAAGTAAACTCGTTCTTTATCTTAATAGAGGTGGCAACAAGCTCGGTAAGGAGAGTCCAGTCGGGCGACTTGGGATTAAACTGCGAAATTCGTGAAAAATAGTCGTCATCTACCAGCAGCGAATGTTTTATCATTTCGGCAAAACCAGAAACTATCTGACATTCAGGCAAAGTCTTTAAGAAATCAGTGTCAACTATAACCTTTTCTGGATTGCGGAAAAGACCAATTTCGTTTTTAAAGTTCTGAAAATCAACAGCCAACTTACCGCCACACGAGGCATCCACCTGAGCAAGAAGCGTGGTGGGAATATTCACAAACCTGATACCACGTTTGAAAAGCGACGCGGCCAATCCGCCCATGTCGCCAATCACACCGCCGCCGATGTTTACAAAGAGACTTTTGCGGTCGGCACCGCCATTGCTCAGCCGCGACCATATAACACTCAGAGTGTCAATATTTTTGTTATTCTCTCCGCTCTTAATCTCTATAACCTCGGCTCCAGATGCGGATATACATGGCAATTTGGGAAGGCAATGCCGAGCGGTATTCTCGTCTACCAAAATAAAAACCTTGGAACCGGCATTATTGATAAGCTGCGAAAGTTCCTTGTCGGCGTTGTTTGTGCATACTACATTGTCAGGCAAGTTCATACGTGATGTTTTATATAAAATTTTCAGTTTTCAAAGATACAAAAAAAAGCATTTCTAAATAAAAAAACATCTTTTTACATAAAAAAAGGTCGTCGGGAAAAAAAATTGCGTATCTTTGCGGCACAAAGGTAAAAACGCGGACGGATTTGTTTTGATTGCAACCGCTAAAAAAAATGCTAAAGCAAAATGGCTTTCCCTCCGCATCTAATAATACCGGAACAATTATTTAATAACTAATTACATATAATAAATATGTCATACTATTTTACATCAGAATCGGTATCGGAAGGACATCCCGACAAAGTTGCAGACCAGATATCCGACGCGCTTTTAGACGAATTTCTCAAACAAGACGTAGAGAGCAAAGTGGCTTGCGAAACATTTGTTACCACAGGTCTTGCGGTACTCGGCGGCGAGGTGAAAACAGAGGCCTACGTTGACGTACAGCAGACAGCCCGTGACGTTATCAACCGCATAGGCTACACCAAGGGCGAATATATGTTCGACGGCAACAGCTGCGGTGTTATTTCCGCCATCCACGGACAAAGTCAGGACATTAACCGTGGCGTTGAGCGCGAAGACTTAGACAACCAAGGCGCTGGCGACCAGGGTATGATGTTCGGCTACGCGGTAAAAGAATCGCAGCACCTCATGCCTTACAGCATCGAACTCGCCCACAAACTTCTGATAGAACTTGCCGAAATCCGTCGCGAAGGCAAGGTGATGACCTACCTTCGTCCCGACAGCAAGAGCCAGGTAACTATTGAATACGGCGACGACAACAGTGCAAAACGTATTGACACCATAGTTATTTCCACTCAGCACGATGAGTTTATCAAAGCCGACACTCCCCAAAAACAGCTCAAAGCCGACAAAGAGATGGTGGCAAAAATCACCGAAGATGTAAAGGAGATACTTATTCCCCGATTGCTCACCAAACTCAGCGACAAGGAAAAAGCCTTGTTCAAAGGAGATTACAAGCTGCTGGTAAACCCCACAGGCAAGTTTGTAATAGGCGGACCCCACGGCGACACAGGTCTTACAGGCAGAAAAATCATCGTAGACACCTACGGAGGCAAAGGCGCACACGGAGGAGGAGCGTTCTCTGGCAAAGACCCGAGCAAGGTAGACCGCAGCGCGGCTTACGCCACACGTCACATAGCCAAAAACTTAGTGGCTGCCGGCATTGCCGACGAATGTCTTGTACAAGTGGCATACGCTATCGGCGTGGCTAAACCCGTCGGACTGTACGTTAACACATACGGCACAAGCCATGTAAAAATCAGCGACGGAAAAATCGCAGAAAAACTGCTCAAAATATTCGACCTTCGTCCTGCCGCTATTATCAAGAGGCTGAAGCTCAAGAATCCAATCTTCTTGCCAACAGCCGCCTACGGACACTTTGGACGCGAACCTTACTCGCAAACAGTGGAAGTAACCGAAAACGGAAAACTCGTGAAGAAAAAAGTTGAGTTCTTTACTTGGGAAAAACTCGATTACGTGGACACACTTAAAAAAGAATTTGGAATTAACTAAATATTAAATTTCAATAATCGCACAATTTTTGACAAGGAATATGGTTTTTTAATTATAAATCATATTCCTTTTTTTGATTAAAACAAAAAAAGATAAAATACGTATAAGTTATAAAGGATAACAACCGTATAGTTGTAACGTTATGAACATATTAAAAAAAATATCGCTGACATTGCTTTTTACCATAGGGAGTTTCTTCGTATACAATAGTTATGGAACATATGTAGGGGATGAGGGTCTTCCAATATTCACAGAAGACATTCCCCTCGATGGTGGAGTTTCAATCCTAATTGCTGCTGGCGTAGCCTACGGTGCAAAAAAATACAGAGATTATCGACAGAACCTTAAACAGACTAATGAGCAGTCTCAGTGAGATTTACCATAAATATTACACCACGCGGAAACCGCTCGTCAAGGTGATTATCAATCTTGCGATTGCCGCCGCGGCAGGTGTGATTTTCTATACCCTCTTAAAACAAAATTACTACGTATTCGCCTTTTATGAAAAAAGCGTATATCTGCTTACATCGCTTATAATCAACGGCTCGGCTACTCTGCTAAACATCTTAGGGTACGACTGCCACACATTCGGAAAAATTATTTCCGACACATACGGGTGTTCGCTCAATTTAGATCGCGGTTGCGTAGGCCGCATGGTTTTCCTTACATTTTTGGCGTATATCATAGCCACTCCTGCAAGTGTGAGACGCAAAGTTATTTTTTCGGCAGTGGGCTGCGGCGTGATAGTTTTGCTGAATATCCTCAGAGTATCGATGCTTGTGGCAGTGGGACATCATTGTCCCGAATATTTCAACTTCACCCACGAATACCTGTTCAAATACTCACTTTACGCAGGTGTGTTTCTGATGTGGGTGGTTTGGACAAACAAATTCAGGTTTTCATCTTCTTCTTTTTAGCGGCAGGGAACAGCACGTTGTTGAGAATCAGACGGTAGCCCGGAGAGTTTGGGTGAAGGTCGAGGTCGGTGGGCGGGTCGCCTACGTAGTGCAAATAGTCCTCGGGGTCGTGTCCGCCATACCAAGTCCAAGTGCCCTTGCCATATTCGCCGTGAATATAACGTGCTTCGTTAGCAGCCTTGTTTTCGCCCATTATAAGAACGGAGCTTTTAAGCACCTCCTTGCGGTAAGATGTGGTCTGACCCATAAAAGCGTCAATCACAGCCACATGGTTCTGGCATAGCATAGTAGGCACTGGATCCCATTTGGCAGAAAAGTCAAAGAGCGTAAAAACATCGTTGTCTTTCTGTACGCGGCGGGTGGTGGTAGCGTCGATATCAGCGTATTCGTATACGTTGGGATTGAGCTCGAGCTTGAAATCCTTGAAGGCGAAAGTGGCGGAGTAATCAAGTTTTGCCTGACAGTTTGGGTCGATAGGATCGCCATCGAACATCGGCTGACAAATATCAGTATTCTCGGCGGCGAGAGCAATATCAAAACTATCTGTGGCGCTGCACATCGCAAACATAAAACCACCGTTTTCTACAAAACTCTTGATAGTTTTGGCAACAGCGAGCTTGAGTTTAGAAACCTTGTTGAAGCCTAACTTCTGCGCAAGAGCGTTAAACTCAATAACTTGATTCTTGTACCACGGCACATTTTTGTATGATGCGTAAAATTTGCCGAACTGACCTGTAAAATCCTCATGATGAACATGAAGCCAGTCGTATTTTGATAGTTCGCCCGAAAGAATCTCCTCGTCGTACACCACCGTATAAGGTATTTCGGCGTAGGTAAGCACAAGCATCACGGCATCGTCCCAAGGTTTGTAAGTCTTGGGAGCGTAGACGGCGATTTTTGGGGCTTTCTCTAATTTGATATGCTCCATATTAACATCGTTACGCGAAATCTGTGCAATAATATTGTCGGCAGCACCATCGGCAATCTGCTGAAAACTCACGTTCCTAATTCGGCAAAGAGTGGCAATCTGGTCGGAATAGTCGGTGAGAAAACTTCCACCACGATAGTTGAGCAGCCACTCAGCCGAAAACCCCGCCTCCAAAACAGAGTAAGCCACACCGTATGCCTTGAGATGGTTGGTCTGAGTCTCGTCCATGGGTATAAGGATTTTCATGGCGGCAGACGGCAACGCTAAAACAATCATCAGCAATATGGTGGCGATAATCTTCATATTAGTAGAATATTAGAAGGGAGCTTCGCCGTTGTCGGGCATCGGCGGTTGGTAATTGGTCTGTGGAGGAGGATTAAATGGGTCGTATCCTCCGGTATCAGTCATCGACGGCATTTGCGATATCGACGGCATCTGCGGGATACCTGCCATCGGGTCGTTAGAAAATCCGCCGTTCATCTTGCTGCCAAACACCTGCGACACTACGCCGGTATCATCCGACACCATAAGACCTTGGTTGTCCCACTCCTCAAAGCGGGCAAACTCTGCACGGAAATGCAGGTTGACATCTTCTAACGCGCCATTACGGTGTTTTGCAATAATAATTTGTCCGAGACCTTCGGTAGAATTGCCCTCCTCGTCCTGCATAATGCCGAACTTTTCGGGACGGTGTATAAAGCAAACAATGTCGGCATCCTGCTCGATAGCTCCAGACTCACGGAGGTCGCTCAGCTGCGGACGTTTGTCGCCGGCACGCATTTCCACCTGACGGCTCAACTGCGAAAGGGCTATAATTGGTATGTTCAACTCCTTGGCAATAGCCTTGATACCGCGCGAAATGGTAGAAACCTCCTGTTCGCGGTTGCCCCTCACCTCGGGCGGACCGGTCATAAGCTGTAGGTAGTCGATGATTACCATCTCGATATTATGCTGCATCTTAAGGCGGCGGCATTTGGCACGAAGCTCAAAAAGCGATATGCCAGCAGTATCGTCTATATATAAAGGTGCACCCTGAAGGTTTTTGATTTTTTTGTCCAACTGCATCCATTCAAAGTCCTCGAGCTGTCCGGTGCGAATCTTGTCGGAGGGAAGTTCTGTTTCGGACACGATGAGACGGTTGACCAACTGCACAGCCGACATTTCGAGAGAGAAAATCGCCACCGGCACTTTGTGATACACGGTCATGTTGCGAGCCATCGAAAGCACAAAGGCAGTCTTACCCATGGAGGGACGCGCCGCCACCACAATCATATCGCTGCGCTGCCAGCCCTGAGTGATACGGTCGAGCGAGGTAAAGCCCGAAGGCACGCCGCTGAGACCGTCGGTACGCTTGGCAGCCTCCTCTATCTGTTCCACCGCCTGCTTGAGCACCTGATCCATGCTCTGGGTGTCGTTTTTGATATTGCCGTATGCGAGGTCGAATATTTTTTTCTCGGAAAAATTCAAAAGGTCGTCCACGTCGCTTCCAAGGTCGTATGCCTTGTTCTCAATTTCGGAGGCAACCTTTATAAGTTCGCGCTGGATATATTTCTGCGCAATAATTCGGGCGTGAAACTCCAAGTGCGCCGCGCTACCCACGCGCTCGGTAAGCGATGCGATATAATACGCGCCGCCCACGTCATCTAAATCTCCGTTGGCTCTAAGACGCTCGGTAACTGTGTAAATGTCTATAGGCAAATGTTCGGTAGATAACTGAATCACCGCCTCGAATATTTTTTTATGCTTGTCGGAATAGAAACTGTCGGGCTTGAGAATGTTCATCACCTCTATTTCCGACCCTTTTTCAAGCATAATGGCACCCAGCACAAGTCCCTCAAGATCTTCGGCCTCGGGTGGCTTGCGTCCGTACTGGGCGTTGATATCAATAATATCCTGCTGCTTTTTTTTCGGTGTGTTAAAATTGGCGGGCATTATTTATACTATATTATAACAAGGATTATTCCTCAGAAAACACACCCATAGAGGCGAATTTTTCGAGTCGTTGGTTCAAAAGCTGGTCTACGGGTATGGCCTGAAGAGTTTTCAAATTGTCGATAATAGTCTCCTTAACAGTTTTGAAAATAGCCTCAGGATTAGAATGTGCGCCGCCGAGAGGTTCGCGAATAATGCCGTCGATTAGCTTGTTGGCGTACATATCGTCGGCCGAAAGCTTGAGAGCGGCGGCTGCGTCGCGTTTAAAATCCCAGCTGCGCCAGAGAATACTTGAGCAAGATTCGGGAGCGATTACCGAGTACCAAGTGTTTTCAAGCATGAAAACCTTGTCGCCCACGCCGATGCCGATAGCACCACCCGACGCGCCTTCGCCAATAACAATGCAGATGATAGGTACTTTGATTCGGAACATCTCGTAAATATTTCGTGCGATGGCTTCCGCCTGACCACGTTCTTCTGCCTCCGAACCCGGATATGCGCCTGGAGTGTCGATAAAGGTAACAATAGGCTTGTTGAATTTTTCAGCCATGCGCATCAGGCGCAGAGCCTTGCGGTAGCCCTCGGGATTAGCCATGCCGAAGTTGCGGTACTGGCGCATCTTGGTATTAACGCCCTTCTGCTGACCGATAAACATAATGCTCTGACCGTTGATAGTGCCCCAGCCGCCCACCATTGCGGTGTCGTCCTTGCAGAGACGGTCGCCGTGGAGCTCTATAAAGTCGTCGCAAATGGCCTCGATATAAGCCAAAGTGTAGGGACGCTCGGGATGGCGCGACACCTGCACACGCTGCCACGGTGTAAGGTTCTGATAAATATCCTTACGGGTAGCCTCTATCTTGCTTTTGAGGTCGGCGATAGTGCTGTCGATATCGACAGTGCCTGCCGACTTTATCTCTTCGGCTTTTGCTAACTGGTCTTCTAATTCTTGTATAGGTTGTTCAAAATCGAGAAGTTGCATATATGTCTATATTTTAGTTAATGCAAAAAACACCATTGTATTTGCAGGGCAAAGTTAATAAAAAAAACGAAAAGCAACGATTTTTTGATCAAGAGAAAAAATAATAGGCAACTATATGCACAAATCACTTCGCACATTAAAATAAACTTTACAGGCAAAATATAAAACTTGTCAGAATAATATATATACACCGCAAAATGATTATTGCAATCTATAAAAATAATCCTTCAATTTACATTTGTATCAATAAAAATAACAGAAATTATATATTTGTAACCTCGGAAACAAGAGTTTATAAATGTGTATTTAACTAAAATTCAATAATATAGAGAGCAAGAGTTTACAAAACTAATTTTTATTATACTTATACAGATTTACGTTTAACAAAAAGTAACCTAAACACTTCTTCTATCTTAGAAACCATAACAATCTCAATATTATGCTTGATATTGTCGATATTCTTCTTGTGGCTCAGAGAAACGAAGATGGTTTTGAAACCGATTTTTTCAGCCTCAATGATACGTTGTTCCACACGGCTTACGGGACGTATTTCGCCGGTAAGTCCCACCTCGCCCGCAAAACACACGTCGTGACTGATGGGAATATCCAAATCGCTGCTCAATACCGCGCTGATTACCGACAAGTCCATAGCTGGGTCGATTATCTTGATGCCGCCCGCAATATTGAGAAACACATCCTTGGTATTGAGGCGGAAACCGCAACGGCGTTCGAGCACGGCGAGGAGCATATTCAACCTTTTGGCATCGAAACCTGTTGTGCTCCGTTGCGGAACACCGTATGCAGCTGTGCTTACAAGGCTCTGAACCTCAATAACAAAAGGTCGCAATCCCTCTACCGCGGCGGCTACCGAAACCCCCGATGTGCTGCCGTCGTGATGATGGATAAGCAGTTCGCCCGGGTTGCTCACTTGCCGGAGACCGTCGCTGCGCATCTCAAAAATTCCCACCTCGGAGGTTGTTCCAAAACGGTTTTTGATTCCGCGCAACACTCTGTAAACGTGCGAACTATCTCCCTCGAACTGAAGCACGGTATCCACCATGTGCTCAAGAATTTTAGGGCCGGCGATGTTTCCATCCTTGTTGATATGCCCGATAAGAATCACAGGCACATTGTTCTCCTTGGCAAAACGTATAAGAATGTCGGCACACTCGCGAATCTGCGTAACAGTTCCAGGCGACGATTCAGCGGTCTGCGTCCGGAGTGTCTGTATAGAGTCGATAATCACAAGCGAGGGGCGGGACTGACGAATGGCAGGTATAATGTTTTCTACAGTTACCTCGCAAAGAATCAGACAGTTGTCGGCACTCTTGTTAATACGGTCGGCACGGAGTTTAATCTGCGACGCGCTCTCCTCGCCCGACACATAGAGTGTCAGCTGCGGAATATTGAGCGCAATCTGTATCGAAAGAGTTGACTTGCCAATGCCAGGTTCGCCGCCGATAAGAATCACCGAGCCGGGGACGATGCCGCCGCCAAGCACACGGTTAAACTCCTGATTATTAGTGTCGATACGCTCTATCGAATTAGTCTGTATTTCAGACACCCGCACCAGCTTAACCTCGGCAAACGCCTGATTATTAAGCGAGTTTTTAGGACTTGCCGACACAATTTCCTCCTGATAGGTGTTCCACTGAAGGCACGACGGACATTTTCCAATCCATTTTGGCGAGACAGCCCCGCAGTTCTGACATACAAAGACGTTTTTCTGTTTCATCGGCAGAGAATTTAATTAGTTACAATTTCCAAAGCACATCCACTACCCACTTCGACTTCACAGTCTGTTTCCTCGGATAGGCAATAACGCGCTCAGGATAAAGGCCTTTGAGATAGTCGCCAGTGTCCCATTTGCGGTTGGCGTTACGGTCGTAGATAATACGGAGGTAATAATCGCCGGGGAGAATATAGTCGAACAGTACAGATTCGTCGCAATTGGCAGTTTTCATGTACTTTATCTCACCCTTGTCGGTACAGAGGCATACCAACAGCTGCCCCTGCGAAATGGATGTAAAGTCGGCTGTGGAATCAGTAACCACAGGCGTACGCTTGCGGATGCGGACACGAGCGGTATCGAGATCCTTAAACGGCGGAAGATCCTCGTCGATGTCGGGATAATGCTCGACATTGCCGGTGTTGAGCAGGCTGATATTCATACTTCCGTAATAGTCGTCGGGGCGGACTTGCATTTTCGATGCAAAATAAAGGTTGGGCGTGTTGAGTATGCTCGTAAAAGCGGAGTCGTCCACCTGAATCTCGTAATGCTTTTCAGGTTCCCAAGGATAGATGATATTCTTGTCGCGAAGGTATGTAGTGTCGTTTTCGATGTTGAAACTGAGCGGAATACGCAACACAGCCTGCACCATATTTTTCTTCTCGTCCTCCTTCTGACGCTGAGCATCAAGTCCGACATTGCTACGGCGACGGCGGTCGGTCTGATTTTTCTGTTCCACAACCTCAGGCAGACGCATCGAAGATAACGTATCGGTAACAAGCTCAAAATCATCTAACCGATTGGGACTAAGATACGACACGGAGTAACGCAACGTATCTTTCGACGCGGCATAATCGCTGAGAACTAACCACATAGTATCACGTTGTTCTGAAAAATCCATCGAGTTCCAAAAAACATGGAACACAGTATCCTCCTCTACAACAGGCTGCACTATCGGGACTGGTTCAACAATCGGTTCTGGTTCAGGCACAACCATCCGAAGCGTATCTACCAAATCAATTCCTAATGTATCCACCAAATCAATTCCTAATGTATCCACCAAATCAATTCCTAATGTATCTACCAAATCAATTCCTAATGTGTCAATCAAATCAAGCCGGGAGGTATCAACCTTCTTTGCCTGACGGACAAATGCAAACACTGGATCATTCTGCAAAGGATATGCAAAGACAAACTGCATAGTATCGTTGGTAATTCTCTTAACAGATTTAACCTTTTGAGTCTTAACCTTATAAATAGCAAACAGAGTATCCCTGAAAAAGGTTTCGGTTATCTTGTCGCCCTTGCGGTTTTTAACATAACGGTCGAAGGTATTGAACTTTACAGCCAAAGTGTCTTTGTAGAGTGCTGCGGTGTCGCGGATAAGGAAAACCACACGCTCCTTCTCAAAAACAGTATCTACCCACTGTTCGTAAGTGGTGTTGACATTGATAGGCGCGAACTGGATAGCGCGAGTGGGCTTTTTTTCCAAAACTACTATAATACTGTCGCGCGAAGGACGAGAATATGAGAGAATTTTCTGCGGAACTATGCCAGTAGGAACACTGTCGCGAAGTTTCTGAATCTCTCCAAGATAATATTCGTTGTAATATTTGAGGACATTTTTAAACCGTCCCTTCTTAACCATCGCAGTATCGGTAACGTGAATATCAACAGTGTCGCGGTTGGGGCTGTAAGTAGCAGTAAACCAATCTTTACCAACAACGGTATCGGAAGGATAGAAAATAATGTCGCCATAAATTCCGCGTTTGAACACAAGACGGTAATCTGCACTGTCAAGGCGGACAGCTTTGATAAGTTTCTGATTCATATCCTCCACAAAAGAGCTGTCCTGAAGCTCATAAAGCCTGATTCGCGAGGTGTCGATTTCGGCAACGGGTATGGGAATCTTAATAGATGCCACGCCGTTCTGATCAAAATCGCCTTTGAAATTTGATGTTACCGCAAAACAAAGCGAATCAATCATCTGAGGAGCCTTGCTTGCCTGTTTTTTACCGTCGTCGCCCTTGCCTGCCTTTTTAACGGCGTATCTCAGACGCACGGTGTCGGTTTCGGTGATAGGATTTTGCAAAGAATCTATCGTAGAGAACGTTACACGCAGTGCAAGTGTGTCGTTGCGGACATCGGCAGTGTCTAAGAGCCATACAAAAAGGCTGTCGCGGTTGTAATTAAAATCGTAAACCACCTCGGGCGAGCGCAAAGTGTCCTCAACATAAGTCATTAATACTGTGTCGTTTTCCACCGATTTATTAAAGACGAGCAAAAACCTTTGGCGCAATTCTCTCGAACGCTCCGAAATATACTGCACGGTCTTGATCTGCGAAAACGAGAACAGGTTTATATTGTTTGGCGTGGTGTAAAGCACCTGTTGAATAATCACAGTGTCGTTGAGCAGAGTGTCGATAATACGGCGGCGGGGCGTGCCCGAGTGGAGAATTGTGCCGGCAGTGAGCGAGTCTATTTTGGTAAGTGTCTGCGCCTCAGGTTCCACAATGGTATTGATAAAAGCGATTTTTTCGTCCTCGAGGTCGTAACGCTTGGTCTCGTTGATATCTTTCAGCACAAAAATCTTGTATTTTCCTTCGGCTATGTTCTTGATTTTGAAATGTCCAGTGGAGTCGGTGCGGGTTATATAGTTAGGACGGTATTTAATAACGCACGAATCCTCGGAGATAACGCTCTCGGAGTAAAGACCCACAAGAATATCGCCCTCCTTAGTAAGCTGCTCGGCATCAAATACATTACCGCTGACGGCAAACGAGTCGCACACCTGACCGGTGGAGAACACAAAGTCGAAATCAGGCTCGTGATTCTGCTCATGGAAGTCCTGGATGCAGTCGAAAAACTGCAAAGTGTAGGTAGTATCCTTGCGAAGAGGCTCTTTAAGTTTTACAATAACCTTTTTGCCACGGGTTTTGATTTTCGGGTCTTTTTCTAACGGAGGAGGCGACATGAGAAACTTCTGGTCGATGTTTTCAAGGGTAAAAAACTCGTCGAACTTCATTTTCACCTTCTTCTTGTGAAAATTAGTGGAGTAAATCTCAGGGCGCGACCGCTTCATCACAGGCGAAGCGGTGTCTTCTTCGCCACCGTAGATTGTTCCCATCTGAGCGCACGAAAGCCAAAACGCCGACATAAATACCGCAATTACAGCGGTTTTGAGAGTTATTATAAATTTGTTGTTATTAAAATTCATCTTAATTGCGCAATTTTTAATATTTTTGGCAAAGAAAACAAAAAAACTGCATTTAGCGGCTAACAAAATAGCGCAATAATCAGGATTTCACAATTTGTTAAAAGAAACATGGATACAAAAAGCCTTTTTACACCACTGAGCGAAATATTTTTGACAATTTCGGGCAACGAGAAAAAAAATACCGCCATCCCCAAAAAAATAATAACAAGCGGATTCAGATACGTAACTTTAGCCAAAGACAAGACGCTCACCGCCGCTGCCGACGCGCTCAACCGCATCGCGCCAAACTTTGTCTACTGCGAAAACGTCTTTATAGCCTACAAAAAATCATGGCTCAACGTTTTTGAATACGGGAAAAACGCCGGAGAAGAGTCCCAAAAACTATTCAAAGACGGAATATCCCTGCAGGAAGGTTTCGCCCTGAAAACTGCCCCTGCCATCCGTGTAAACTATTCACGGCTTTTGGTGTCGTTGGTAAGAACGCTGAAACGCATCGGCTGCGAGGTGGAACTCCCCACAAACTCGGTTCCCGAAATCAACTCGCACCCTACAATCTTTTTAGAAGGCACACAAAAAGATTCCCCGATAAGGCATACGCTATTTATCCCATTGGAAAACAGCGGAATATGGCTAATAAACCGTGGCGAAAGCTTTTATATCATAGGCGAAAACATCTGCGACGGACAGTCAGCTGCCGATGCCATAAACCACACACTGCTAAACTCACATATCAAACCCAAAAACCTAAAATCACATACGCTACTGAACCTTAGCGCATTAAACGAGCCATTAAAAGCAATGTCTAAAATAATAAAGGCTATCAACTTGGAAAACATCATGTTAGACAGCACAGATTTTAATTTTTCACCTTCCGCCCCCGACGTAATAGGCTATGCCGACATGAAATTCGACGAAGTTAAGCGCATGGATATCAACGTAAACACATTTAAAAACGCCGTTTTCGACTTCGGTACGCACATCGACCACATCATCGAACGCACCTACGACCTATATCCGCAATATCGCAAAGGGCAGCTGGCTTTTGACGCGGCTATTAAAGAATGGGAAGAAAATGAACTTAACTGACTAATTTAAACCGACTTGATACGTTTGGCGGGGATAACCGAAGCCGCAAAACCGATAACCACCACAGCCACAAACGACACCACAACATCGCGCCAACGGATGTCCACAGGATAGGAGTCGATGATAAAAGAACCTTCGGGAAACTCAATCACCCCGAAATGCTGCTGGATAAGGCACAATACAAGCCCCACAATTATGCCCGACACACATCCAATCAGAGTAATCATCCGCCCGGTATTCACAAAAATCCGCCGTACAAAAGTCAAATCCGCGCCAAGGTGCGAAAGCGTGGCAACGTCGTCTTTCTTGTCGATAATGAGCATTGTGAGCGCGCCAATTATATTAAACGAAGCTATCACAAAGATAAACAGCATCATCACAAAGATAGAGAGCTTTTCGCTTTTCATAATCTTATACAACAAATCCTGCTGCTGATAACGGTCTTTTACCGAATAGCCGTCACCTAAAATATCGCGGATGCGGTCTGCCACTTGTTCAATGTCGGCTTTATCGTAGCAGAAAATCTCAACGGACGAAACCTCGTTTTGCCTGTATCCGAGCAGACGACGCGCAAAACTGATAGGCACATACACAAACTTGGAATCGTAGTCCTGATGAATATGGAAAACCCCCGAGGGCATTGCCATTGCGCTGTGAAACGCCTCCTCAGGCACAAGGGTGATATGCTCGTTGCGCACCGGCACATAGATTTTCATGTAGGTGAAGCCGTTGATCATAACATTTAGGCGGGCAGCAATGTCGCTGCCCACCACGCACATAGGTTCGTTAAACTCGCCACGGAGCAGGAAATCGCCCACGAAGGTAGCGCCCGCCACGCCGTTGCAGCTAACATAATTGCTGTCCACACCTTTTAATATAGATATGTCCTGATGCTTTTCGTATTGGAAGAGGGCGGTCTCCTCGATGTTTTCTACAAAATGCCTGACGCCGGGGAGGCTGAGGATTTGGGATTTTTGGGTGCTGTCAACAAGAAAGCTCTTGCCACGGAGCGACTCAATCTTCAGGTCGGGGTCTACCTGGTTCATAAGTCCGCGCACCACCATGTCGAACCCGTTGAAAACCGAAAGTATCACAATCAACGCCGCCGTCATGCCCGCCACGCCAAAAATCGAAATCTTGGTGATGATGTTCACCAAGTTGCGTTTTCCGCCGAAAAGATAGCGTAGCGATATTTGCAGCGGTAGTTTCATAGTGCGTTATTTTACAGCCTTTACAATAAGTCCCGTACCACTTTTATGAGTGGTAATGGTATCGACCCAATCAAGCACAAAAGCCCACGGGAAAATTGCTATATAATAAGGTATAAGCAGGATAAACATCAGCTTACTGAAATTAAGCATCATAATAGGCCATTTCATGCTCAGCCGCCATGCAATGCTGCCAGGAGTACCATACGAATAGCGTTTTTCCACTTTAGAAAAACCTGCCCGAATAAGCTTCTGCTCAATGTCGTCGATATTGTAGCCATCGCGAACATGCTCGTCGATAAACGAATGTTCATCCTCGCCATGCACATCGCTTCCACCCTGGTCGGATGGAGTAGAAATCAACAACACACCACCCTGCCGCATACTGTTACAGAGATTTTTAAACACAAGTTCATCCTCTAAAATATGCTCCATAACGTCTACCGAAAGCACAAGGTCGTATTTCGCAGGGTCGGAGAATTTAGTAAGGTCGGCATATTGGAATTTTACGCGGCCGGCGCGGTTAATCTTGGTAAAAAAACGGTTGCAGTCCTCAATCTGCTCCTCCTTGAGGTCAACACCAAGAACCTTAGCATTACGCAGATACGACGACACAAAAAAGCTGTACTGTCCAAAACCCGAACCGGCATCTAAAACATTAACATCGGCTTTGCGGTTTTTAGAATAAAGTTTCTTAATCTCGCGCTTGATATACCACGCCCTAAGCAACAATATATCAAGCAGTTTATAAAAACATTTACGAAGCCACGGAGTTTTATTAAAAACATTGCCGAGCGAGCGTTTTACGGGGTCGTACTGCATTATTGTTCGGGATTAAGGTGTTTGTCTTTGCTCAGCAGCTGTTCGATACGCTCGGCGTAGTCGAGACTCTCGTCGGTCATAAAGAGCAAGTTGGGGATACGGCGGAGCTGGTAGCGCATTTTGGCGGCAAGCTCGTAACGTATCTGCTTGATGTTGGCGGTAATCTTAGCCAGCACCCTGGTGCGCAGGTTGGTGGGGAAAATGCTAACAAAGATACGCGCCTCGTCTAAGTCGGGAGTTACGCGCACTTCGGTAACGGAGATAATCACACCCGGATATTCGCCCTGATGCGTAAGGAAATAAGATGCAGCCTCTTTCTGTACCAGACGGCTTATTTTGTTCTGTCGTGTAGTGTCCATTATGGTAAAATTTTATTGGCGGCAAAGGTAATAACAATTTGCGGAAATAAAAATACCTAAAGGTAGCTACTTAGCCGCGTTGGCACCCGAAACAATTTCGATAATCTCGTTGGTGATGGATGCCTGGCGCACTTTGTTGTAACTGATGTTGAGCTCCTTGATGAGTTCGGTGGCGTTGTCGGTGGCCTTGTTCATCGAGGTCATACGCGCACCCTGCTCGCCCGCCGCACTTTCGGCAAGTATCGACAGAAACTGCGTTTTAAGCCATTGTGGTATGGTTTTGTTTACAATTGTAATCTTATCCGGTTCAAAAATATAGTCGGTTTTAAATTTTGTCTTCTCGGCTTTGAATTGCAACGGAAGAAAATTTTCTATTTCGGTATTCTGCACGGCGGCGTTTACAAACTTGTTGTAAATTACCTTTACACAATCGAACTCGCCCGAAAGATATATGTCGGTAATTTCTTGAGCGATGGCGCCGGCGGTTTCGTACGAGACTTTTTCTATCGATTCAAAATCAGATTTGTACAAATCAAATCCGCGTTTGGCTATCTGCTCCGAAACTTTTTTGCCGATGGCAAAATATTTTATGCTAATGCCGGGGGTCTGCTCTTTGGTGGCACGGTCGAACTCTGCCACAGCCTTGATAATATTGCTGTTGAAAGCACCGCAGAGACCTTTGTTGCTGCTGATGGCAATTACGAGGATGTTTTTTACAGCACGTTTTGAGGTATACTTGTTGTCGTTGTCCTCGGCGAGGGTTTCGGCAAGGAGCGAGAGCATCTCTGCCATCTTGTTTTTGTAGGGAGAAATCTTAGTGGCAAAGGTCTGAGCCTTGCGCAGTTTGGCGGCTGCCACCATCTTCATAGCCGAAGTAATTTGCCGAGTGGAGGTTACACTCGCTATACGTCCTCTGATTTCTTTTAAGTTTGCCATTATTGTCAAGAATTTTAATAAGCCAAATTTACGGAATAATTTGATACGTGCAACTATTTTTCCACATATTTTAACTCGATTGGCGAAAAAATGTAGCGTGTTTCTGTCTGCTCAGTCACTTTGGTGTCGTAGTCGAGGTCGTCGCCGAGGAATACCACGTCGTAGGTCTTGTGCGTTACCACAAGGTCGTACATATCGTTCTGGGTGGGGATTACCTTCACCTCGTTGTCGTAGACGGTTGGGTTGTCGGGAAACCACATGGCGTTGTCGAAGCTCGATTCGATGTCGAACACAGGGATTACGCTTTCGGTAGACAGGAGCGAAAGGCGGTAGTTTTCCCAGAATCCCTGATTTGTGGCGCTCATAACGGAGGCTAAGCCAACGCTTGCCTTGCCGATGGCTACAAGGCTGTAACGCATGGAGTTAGATTCAAATTCCATTTCGTTGCCATAGAATGTTGTGTCGGCAGCTTTGATGGTAAAGCCGGCTTTGAGATTTGTGCCGTCAACTGTTACAAAATAGTAGTCGGTAAATCCGTAATAGAAGTTGCCATCGTTGAAAAATCCGTGCGAAGCCTTCACAAAGTAGTATTTTTTGCCGTCGACGAGTATGGGGCTGCAGAAATCCACCTTAGCCCCGGGGTCGTCGGGATAGAGGAGCTTAAGCAAAGCGGATGGTCCGGGGCGGTCGGAGGTGTCGGTGGATATGGCGTATGATTTCTTGCCGACGGCGCCGTCGGATTTTTTTGCGCCGCCTCCGCAGCAGCACAACGCCGCAATGACTGTTATAACAAGGGGTAAAAGTAATCTCCGGGGCATGATATAAGGTTTTATGTCAATATTACAACGCAAATATAACATTTTTTTCAATACGGCAAACAGCGGGTTATAGTTTATTTTAACAACGAATTAAACGAAGGAAACGAATTTGGCTTACAGAAAGATATATTAAACAAATGCTGCAAGCAGCAGCTAATTAAACGAATACAAAAATAACAGAAATGTATTTGTTTAATTCGTAAAATTAAAAATTAACTTGTTGATTTTTAATTTATTTGTATAATAAAAAAGGTGTTTCGTTTCCTTCGTTCAATTCGTTGTTAAATAACATCATCTCAGTTAACAATGCAAAAAAAATCCCGCCAGCGGAATTATGCCAGCGGGACTAACAAATTATTATTAAACAATTAAAATTACCAAATTAGCAATCTTGCGGAACAGTTTCTATATCTTGTTCGGCGGGTTCGCACTCTTTTTTGCCTCGGGGAAGAAGCAAGGAGAATTTTGCGATTATGCCGTTTACTTCGTCGATAAACAATGCGTATTTTTCAGGTTCGAGAACCGAAATACCGTTGACGTAAGTTACAAGGTCTCTGTAAAAGTCCTGAGCCTTGGCACGAGCATTGGAAATTGCGCCACGGATACTTACGCTGTACTGGTTACGCTCATTGTAGAGAACCGTGAACTCATCACAGAGGCCTGAAAGGATGTCGAGGATGTCATCGATAAAGATCGTTTGGAGCGATTCGCGTTCGAGTTTCTTAAGGTCGTCCGCAATGTTGCTGATTTTAACGGCGGTTTCCACGTAGGAGCCATGCAAAACACCGTATTTTGCCACTACAGAGCTAACTTTTTTGGCGGCGGCGCTGCGCTTTTCGTCGGGGCTGGCGGCAAGGCCCTTAGACACAAGGGCGATGGAGTCGGCGTATTTGCGCATAAGCGTTACTTTGTCGACAATAGCCTT
>JAFYFR010000036.1 GCA_017543645.1 Bacteroidales bacterium | reverse complement strand
TGATTCTATGGCTATTTCGGGGTTGACAATCACATTCCCATTTATGAACATTATCCACGCCTTTGGAGCGCTTGTGGGTGTGGGCGCAAGTGCAAGAATGTCGATTGTGCTTGGCAAAAAAGATATCAATTGGGCAGAAAATATTCTCGGAAATGCCGTTTACCTTACCTTTGTGTTTGGTGCGTTGTTTATGACAGCGGGGTATCTCTATATTGACGACATTCTTTTGCTGCTTGGAGCCACTCCGCTTAACATTAGCTATGCACGTGAGTATATGCTTATTGTGCTGCCTGGAATGTTTTTTACCACACTGAGTTACAACCTTACGGGAATGATTCGTTCTTCGGGATACCCCAAAAAATCAATGTATATTTTAGGAGGTGGCGCGGTGCTCAACATCGTGCTCGACCTTTTGTTTATATTCGTGTTTAAACTCGGAATCTCAGGTGCGGCGTGGGCTACCACTATTTCGATGGTGGCAACGGCTGTGGCATCGGTTTGGCATTTTGTAAAGAAGGATTCGTTTATACGTTTCCGCCGTCACGCTTGGCAACCTAAGTTCTACATTTTTAGAAATATACTGTTGATAGGTATGAGTCCGTTTTTGATGAACCTTGCCGCAGCGGGCGTGGTGGCTATGTTGAACCGTCAGATAACCGTTTATGGCGGTGAAAATGCTGTTTCGGCATACGGCATTATGAATAGCTTTGGCAATATGGCGGTGCTTATAATACTCGGCATCTGTCAGGGAATGCAGCCAATTGCGGGCTACAATTACGGCGCAGGATTCAAAGACCGTCTCAAAGAAGTGCTTTTCCTTTCGATGAAGATTAATTTGATAATCGGTTTGGTGGGGGCGTTGCTTGCCTGCCTTTTCCCACGACTTTTGGCACACGGATTCACTAGCGACCAAAACCTTATAGAACTCTGCGTGCCGTGTTTTCGCTATATGATGTGTATGATGCCGTTGATTGGCTTTACAATCACTAACTCAAACTTTTTCCAGTCAATCGACAAGCCGTGGGTGGCAATAACCACAAGTCTTTTGCGTCAAGTGATTATCTTGCTGCCGTTTATATATATCTTCCCCTCGGTATTTGAGCATTTTGGTGCCAACGGCTTAACAGGCATTTGGTTTTCGGGCACACTTTCGGATATTCTTGCCGCCGTTATTTCAGGATTATTGCTATATTCGCAACGGAGAGTGTTTTTACCCGAAGTTACTCCGCTGAAACAGAGCCACTAATACCCCTCTTTGATAAATCCGCCCCAAATTTCATTAGCCAATTGCCGCATATACGCCGCCGAAAAACCTGCACCGCCTTTGTAATGCAGGCAGCCGTGGGTTTTGGCTATGGTTTCGGTGTAATCTTTTAATGCGTAGACCGTAAAATTATTGCGGAAGCCGTAGATTTTTAAGTCGTATTTCCAATGGTTAACAAGCGGAATTATAGAACCTTCGGCAATTGACTTTTTGTCGCCGTCCTTCTCAAATTTTAGATACGCCATACCTTCAAGCTGGCATTGGTAATTCTTGAACATCGAAATAAAGTTGCCCAACGAATAGTAGACCAGCATTCGGTGACCGTTTTCCTTTTCGAGCCACTCCATAGGTTCCACAATGTGAGGATGCGAACCAATCACCACGTCCACCTCGCAGTCGAGAAATATCTGAGCAAACTTTTTTTGGCTTGCGTCGGCTTCGAGCTTGTATTCTGTGCCCCAGTGCGGAAACACAATTACAAAATCTGCCAATTGCTTAGCCTTTGCCACATCGCGGCGGATTTTTTCCTCGTTGAGAATGTCGGTGGCGTAAGGGTACGAAAGCATCTGACCATCTTCGTTAACGCCGTAAGTGTAGTTTAAGAGCGCAAACTTTATGTTGTTTTTTTCTACTACAATAATGGAGTCTACTGTTGAAGCGTCTGTGTGAATGCCGATTACGGGAATGTCGGGATAATTATTTTTCCAAAATTCGGCAGACTTTTGCACAGCCAACATACCGTGGTCGAAAATATGGTTGGTTGCCATAGTTACAATGTTGAATCCTGCGTTAACAGCGGCGTGACCCACAGCGTCGGGTGAGTTGAATTTGGCATATCCGTGATAGCTACCCCAACGGTTTTCGGGCTTTACGTCTTTAAGCTCTACATTCGATGCCTTGTATCCGTTGTCGCCGCCGAGAGGGGTTTCTTGATTGATAACGCGGAGGTCGCCAAGTGCAACGTATGGCTTGATGTTGTCGTAGTTGTGGTCAAAATTATAGGTGTTACCCTTTTTGCCCGCCTCGAGCATATACCAGTCGTAGAGGTTGTCGCCCACGGCAATGAGGGTGGTTTCGTACACTACCGAATCGGCATAGGCAAATTTTGTGGTGTCGTCGGCGGGGTCGGTCTGATTTGGGTTGACAATGCAGCCAGCGTACGACGACAGTACTAAGGCGTTGGTCAACAAGCAGGTTGTAAATATATTATGTCTTTTCATAGTAACGTAACATACGCAAAAACCTTACCATTTTATAATAGTGCCTTTTTTCTAAAAAAACATCATTTTGTCTCCAAAAACCGAAAATAATCCCGTTTTGATACGAATTACGCTTAAAACTGACTGTTTTTGTAGTTATTGTTTGGAATTTTAGATTTATTTAACTTTTTTTGCTTAATTTTGCAGTTGAAAAAGGAAAATTTTAAAGTTTGCATTTGCATACTTGTAACCAATTTTTAATTAACAATTTAAAAAAATACAGTTTTTATGGGCAAAAAAAGATTATTGTTGCTTTTAGTGTTGATGCTGTGGGTATGTGCCGGAGTGACGGCACAGGACCGGACTGTATCAGGCAAAGTAACAGGCGAAGATGGCAATCCGATATTCGGAGTAACCATAGCCGTAAAAGGGACTAACATAGGCACAATTTCTGGTGAAAACGGTGCCTATTCTCTCAGCCTACCAGAAAGGGTAGCTAATGACTCTCTTGTTTTTTCGTACATCGGTTACGAAGAGCAAATACAGCCTATCGCCGGACGTTCCACAATCAATGTGGTTATGGTGGAAAGCAACATCCAAGTTGACGAAGTAGTTGTTACCGCATTGGGTATCAGTAAGTCGCGCAAGGCTACGGGTTATTCTACCGTTCAGCTTTCGGGCGATGAGCTGAACCGCGGACAGGTTACCAATCCTATGGAGGCATTGGCAGGAAAGGCCGCCGGTGTGGAAATTTCGTCGGCTCCCGGACCTGGCGCGAGCTTGAACATTATGATTCGAGGTGCGGCTTCGTTTACCAACAACCAACCTCTCTACGTTGTTGACGGTGTGCCGTTTACCAACACTCAGGCAAGCGGCGACTACAAGTATGCCAGCATCAACGGTGCTGTGGGCACTCACAATGATCTTGACAATTTGAACAATCAGGCCAACCTTGGTAGCGGTATCAACGCCATTAACCCCAACGACATTGAAACAATGACCGTGTTGAAAGGTGCTGCGGCTACCGCCCTCTACGGTTCGAGAGCTGCCAACGGCGTGATTCTTATCACCACCAAGTCGGGCAAGAATACTAACGGCAAGATGACCGTTACCTACGATGGCTCGATAAACATCGAGCATGTGGGGTACCTTCCCAAATTCCAAGACCGTTGGGGACAAGGCTGGGTTTCAGGTGATTATGCCAACTATTTTTCATGCGCAGAAAACGGCAACTGGGGCCCGGAATTTACCAACCAATACCGTCCTTGGGGCTCAATTTACAACAACAGCCAGCAGGTGGCCAAATTCGCATTTTTGGATTCGAGACTCGAAGATTTCTATGAGTTAGGTGTAGGTAACAACCACTCAATTTCGGCATCGGGAGGCACCGACCGTACTACCTATTACTTCTCATTGTCGAATTCACGCAGCAACGGCGTTATCCCCGGCGAGTACGACTTATACAACCGTACAACAATTTCCACACGCGGCAGTCACAAATGGGGATTGGCTACTATCAGCTCGTCGGTCAACTACTCTTTCGACAAAACCAAGGCCGTTCCCTCTGGACAAGGCGCGTCGGTAATACAGAGTCTCTACGACATTCCTAACAACATCTCGCTTGTGGATATGGAGGATTTGTCGAACCCGTTTAACGGCGTGGACTATTTCTGTACTCCATACGCCATGAACCCCTATTACCTGTTGAAAAACCAGTCGTCGCAGCTCCGTAGAAACAAGATTTTTGGAAAACTTCAGGCCGACTTGCAGCTCTTCAAAGATTTGAAATTCACCTACCGTTTTGGTGGCGATATTCAGTTCTTGAATACAGAAACATTCAGAAGCATAATAAAATACAGCAGCGATTCGCCTATCGCAGCCATTTCACAATCGCACGAGCGTCCGGGCTATCTGTTCAACTCGCGTAACACTCTCTACGAGGTTAACAACGATATGTTCTTTACATACACCAAGGCGTTGTCGAGCAAATGGAATATCAATGCCATTGTGGGATACAGCGTTATGGAAACTCAAAGCAACTCTATATTCGGCGAAATCACATCTTTGGACATAGCTGACTATTACAACCTCAGAAACTCTCTGTCGGATGCCAAGGCTGGTCAGGAGCGTCAGAAAAAGCGTATGCTCGGTGCGTTTGCCAATGTTGACGTGGATTTCAACCGTATGCTCTACTTTACATTCACTTTGCGTAACGACTGGTCGTCTACATTGCCCGAAAACAACAACTCGTATCTTTATCCGGGCGTAACAGCAAGCTGGATATTCACCGAATTGGGACAGGGAAGCGGTTTTGGTCCTCTCACCTTCGGAAAACTCCGCACGTCGTTTGGCTTTACCGGCAAGGATGCCGACCCGTTTAGCGTGTATAACATTTTCAGCAAGTCCTCCTACATAAATCCGGGCTATGATGATATGGATGACCTTACATTCCCTCTAAATAGTGTAAACTCTTGGAGCTTGTTTAACTGGCTTGGTGATGAGGATTTGAAACCCGAGATGACAAGGGAGTTTGAGGTAGGTCTCGAGCTTGAGTTTTTCAACGGACGCTTGGGCTTCGATGGCGCATATTACTCAAAATACACCAAAGACCTTATAGAATACAAGCCTTTAGATGTTTCTACCGGCTACACGCAGAAAATTACCAACCTCGGTGACGTAAGCAACAAGGGTTACGAGATAGCGATTCACAGCACACCTGTTTCGCTTAAAGATTTCAAGTGGCACGTTTCTGTGAACTTCGCGCAGAATGTCAACAATGTAGAAAAGCTTGCCACCGGAGAGATTTATCTTGGAGGATT
>JAFYFR010000035.1 GCA_017543645.1 Bacteroidales bacterium | reverse complement strand
GGATACAGTATGTGGGCTCCCGACTGTATCGAAAAAGACGGCAAATATTATTTCTTCTTCCCCAACGGCACTAAGGAGGGACGCGGATTCGGTATAGGCATCGCCACCGCCGACAAGCCCGAAGGTCCTTACACTCCTATGGAAAAGAATATCGAAGGTATCAACGGTATCGACCCCGGACTTTTGCAGGCAAGCGACGGCAACACATATATTTTCTGGGGCGCAGGACGCTGTGCTAAACTCAAACCAAGTTTAAACGAGATTGCCGACGATACCCCCACTGAAACAATGAAATGGGGCGACCGCGAATTTCAGATGACTGGAGTTAACTGCCTCAAAGGTTTGCCATCGCGTCAGGCCGAAGGTCCGTTCCCTTTTGAATACAATGGAAATTACTATCTTACATATCCTTACGTTCGCGAAAACACCGAGGTGATTGGCTACGCAATGGCTAAGAATCCTATGGGTCCTTACGAATACAAAGGCATCATTTTGGAAGAGTGGCCCGATTGCTGGACTATTCATCAATCTGTTGTTAACTACAAGGGACAGTGGTACTTATTCTACCATCACAACAATTATTCGCCCAATTTCGACAAGAGCCGCGCCGTATGTGTGGATAGCCTTTTCTTCAACGCCGACGGTACTATCCGTCCCGTTAAACCTACTCTCCGTGGCGTAGGACTCACAGACGCTGGTTCTAAAATCCAAATCGACCGCTATTCTGAAATCAACGGAGGCGCAAAAATCGAATTCCTCCACCAGAACGATGCCGACACTACCAAACGTTTCGAAGGCTGGAAAACGATTTTCAAAGCCAACTCATCGGTTCGTTACAACAGCGTAATATTCAACAAGACATACAAAAAAGTTACCGTATGCTACCGCGCTGTAAATGGCGGCAAAGCAACCATAGCCGATGGCAAAAACAACATCATAGCTGACGTAAAATTAGGCAAAGCTGCTGATTTCAAAATAGTTAAAGCATCGCTCAAGCAACAACCATCAGGCAAGATAGATTTGGTGATAACCGCCAAAAACGACGACATCGAAATAGATTGGATTTCATTTGAATAAACTATTATTATTATAATTTGACTTTTTTCGAAAAAAAACACTAACAAACAAGTATTGTTATTTTGACTTATGAAAATTAAATACTACTTTTAGACGATTTTTTTTATTAGGGTAGTAACGAATATATTTCATATAATTTCAACAAACGAATAGACAAAATGAACAATACAAAATGCATCTCACAATTGGCTGCTGTAGTGCTTGGCATTACAACAGCCTTTTTTTCAACTAATTGCAATACCACAACAGGCATCCAAGTAAATTCCCCCGACGGCAAAATCGTATTTTCCACAACCGATTCGGGCAAGTTCGTTGTAAGCTGCAACAATCAGAAAGCATTGGAGATTAACCAATTGGGATTTGAAGGTTGCAACACTCTCACCAACTTTAAGTACACACAGGCCATTACCGACGAGTACGACATGATGATGGGCAAAAAATCGCACTGCACCAACAATGCAAGCGAGTTCACTGCCGATCTTAGTCCCAACATACAGCTGATTCTCCGGCTTTACAACAACGGCATCGCACTCCGCTACCGCTTTCACGACGTTGCCAACAAAATGGCTATACCCAAAGAATCAACATCTTACATTATTTCCGAAGGAACAAAACGTTGGTTTATGCAGTGGTGCGAATCGTACGAAGGATTTTTCCCATACAGCACAACTGCGAAACAAGAGGCAGAGTTCAGTTTTTCGGGAATGTTCAAATCAAAAGACGGATATTGCTGCCGGTGGTCATATCCCGCACTCATGCAGCCACAGGACAGTATTTTCGTGCTTCTGAGCGAATCCGACGAACATGCCAACAACAGCGCGTCGTGCCTATGGAACGATAACAATACCGAAGTATTTGAAGTGCGTCCCGACCAGAACGAAACTGAAATTTTGGGCGAATACCTCACCCCTTGGCGCGTGGCAATTATAGGCAAATTAGCTGATATTGTGGAATCTACATTGATTACAGATGTAGCTGAACCTGCCAACTATCAAAGCGATTACTCATGGGTAAAACCCGGCGTTGTCTCTTGGATTTACTGGGCATACAACCACGGCTCAAACGATTACGATATTATAAAAAAATATGTCGACTTGGCAGTTACGCTCCATCTTCCCTACATGCTTATCGATGCCGAATGGGACGAGATGAAAAACGGCAAAACAATCGAAGATGCCGTAAAATACGCTACCGACCGCAACATCAAGCCATTAATCTGGTACAGTTCGTCAATAGGTTGGATCGACGGCGCACCCGGACCGAAATTCCGTCTCAACAAACCCGAAGACCGCGAAAAAGAGTTCGCATGGTTGGAGAAAATCGGTGTTGCAGGCGTGAAAATCGACTTTTTCTCAGGCGATAACCAGAAAAATATGTCGTACTGCATCGACCTATTGAAAGATGCCGCCAAGCACCATCTTTCAGTCAATTTCCACGGAGCTACACTCCCACGCGGCTGGCAGAGGACATATCCCAACCTTCTTAGCACCGAGGCTGTTTACGGAGCGGAATGGTACAACAATGTACCTACATTTACCGAAAAGGCGGCTTGCCACAATGCCACATTGCCATTCACCCGAAACGTTGTCGGCTCTATGGACTACACTCCGTGCGCATTTTCTGACTCGCAGCATCCGCACATCACCTCCAAAGCCCACGAACTTGCCCTCACAGTACTTTTCGAGTCTGGATTACAGCATTTAGCCGACCGCCCCGAAAGCCTTTTGGCTCAACCCAAAGAAGTTCAAGAGTTTTTCGGCACCCTTCCCACTTCTTGGGACGACACAAAATTCGTTGCAGGCTACCCGGGCGACTATGCCGTAATTGCCCGCCGCAAGGGTAACACATGGTACATCGACGGCATCAACAGTAACAACGAACCACGTGAAATCAATGTCAATTTAGAGTTTATCAGTCAATCATCAAACATTCTGGCATTTTTCGACAACGCCGACAACAATGGCTGGTCAATTACAAAACCCACTAATCTTCCCAAGTCTGTTAAGTGTTCGCCAAGAGGTGGATTTGTAATGGTGGTGAAATAAACATCTTAATTCATAAAAAAATAATATTCTAATTCCACACTCCGCATAAAGAGTGTGGAATTTTGTTATGTCGGTTTATCTCTTTCCGCCGAGCATTACAGCCAACTCTTTATCTTTAAAGGTGTGCTTTTCTTGATCCCAGAAACCAAAATCGGCATCGTAGCACCAAGTGGTCCACGCAACGTTAAACTCGTCAAAAACCGAAAGCATATCCTTTGTCCAAGCGTAGGCAAGTTGACGGTCAACAGGACAATATACGCCCCATTCGCCGCAGAAAAGTTGAAGTCCATATTTTGCTGCCACGTCGATAGCGTCTTTCATTTCGTTGTAAATGCGGTCGCGGTTCCATTCTTCCTTGGTGTATTGCTCAATAAACGGCTTAACGCTGTCGGGAGCGGCGGCGTAATCCTCTTGCGAAATCGGAATGCCAGGGTAAGTTACCTTGCCGGTGTAATCCTTAATGTTTGTCCACCACGCGCCATAATGCGTTACAATCATCGGGTTGTAGTAGTGGAAACTGAGGATGAGGTTCTTGTCGTTTTCGGGCACTTTGAGGAATTTAAATGTGCCAACGCCCTGCCAAAGGTTAGAGCCGATAACGAGTGTGCGTTCGGGTTCGCGGGCGCGGATAGCCTTGTGAACTTTTGCAACAAGGTCGTTCCACTGTTCGTGTTTTTCGGCGGTGGGCTCGTTCATAAATTCGTAAGCCACCCAATCTGTGCTGTATCCGCTGAGCGAATCTTGCAGTTGGCTCCAAAGATTGATAAGTCCCTGTTGAGCATTCTCGTCGGTAAAAAGAGTGTTGTGACCGCCCTCGT
>JAFYFR010000034.1 GCA_017543645.1 Bacteroidales bacterium | reverse complement strand
TGCAGAGTATTGTGCCATTTTATTATTCTATTTCCTGAGCATTTGCCGACTCTTCGCTGTCGGTTGTTTCTTTTAGCATTACCATTTCGTCGGTGGAGAATATCTTGTCGATGTCCAATAGCATCACAAACCTGTCGTCAGACATCTTGTATATGCCGTCGATGAATTTGGATTTGTACTTGGAGCCGATACCCGGAGGCGGCATCACCTCTTCTTGCTTGATCTCGAACACCTCTTTTACAGAGTCGACGAGTATGCCGGCGTCCACTTTTTCGTTTTCAATCTGGACGTTGAGTACCAAGATCACGGTGTCGCGCTTGTACTGTATTGGGTCCATGCCGAATTTCATGCGAATGTCGATAATCGGAAGTACTGTGCCGCGAAGGTTGATAACGCCCTTCATGTATTCGGGTGCGGTGGGTACTTTGGTAATTTGCACGAGCTGAAGTATGTTCAATACTTTTGAAACGCTGATTGCAAAATACTCATCTCCGAGTTTGAACGATATGAAAGAGTCAATTTCCTGATCCATAGCTATATGATTTTTATCGTTAGTCGTTATATTTTGTAAACTGGTTGATTACTTTGTGGGTGTCGAGCACGAGTGCCACAGTGCCGTCGCCGAGTATTGACGCGCCTGAGAATATATCCTGTTGGCGGTAGAGCTTGCCGAGCGGCTTTAGCACAGCCTGATACTCTCCGGTTATATGGTCTACCACGATACCGATTTTCTTGTCGTCGTATTTTACCATGATGATTTCTTCGCGCTCAGGCTTTTCGCCTTCTATCTGGAACTCGTCGCGCAGATAGTAGAAGGGATATTGCACACCTTCTATATTAATAATGTTGTTGAATGCTTTTTCAATTTTTGTGTGCTCTACGGCAAAGATTGTGTCGATAACCGAAAGCGGAATTATATAGTCGGTGTCGGATATGCGTACCAGCATACCGTCGATAATACTTAGTGTTAGAGGCAGTTTGATGGTGATTGTGGTGCCTTCGTCCTTTTCGGTGGAAACTGATACCGTGCCACGGATGTCTGACACTTTGCGTTTTACCACGTCCATGCCTACGCCGCGTCCGCTGATGTTTGTCACCTTGTCGGAAGTGGAGAATCCGGGTAGGAATATCAGGTCGAGAATCTCCTTGTTGGATAGCTGCTCGTCGCCGTTGATAAGTCCTCGGTCGGCAGCTTTTGCCTTGATTTTGTCGAGATCCATACCCCTTCCGTCGTCGGTAACCGCGATAACTACCTGGCTGCCGCTGTAATATGCCTGAAGGATGATTTTGCCTTGGGCGGGCTTGCCTTTGGCAATGCGCTCTTCGGCTGTTTCGATACCGTGGTCGATACTGTTGCGCAAGATATGCATCAGAGGTTCCGAAATACCTTCGATAAGGGTTTTGTCAAGTTCTGTTTCTGCTCCGCGCGCGTCGAATTCGATTTCTTTTCCCACCTCACGCGAAAGGTCGCGCACCAAGCGGCGGAACCGCACTACAAGGTAGTCGATGGGTATAAGGGTGATGCTGAAAGCTGTGTCGCGCAGCTGACGGCTGATATTTTCGAGGCTTTCGGTGATGCGGGTCAGCTCGTTGTTTTTGTGGTTGTCGGCATAGAGGTTGAGTCCCGCCTGTGTGGTGATCAGCTCGCTGACGAGGTTCATCAGCTGGTCGATTTTTTCGGACGCCACGCGTATGCCCGAAATCGACGACTCTTTTGTGAATTTCTTGATGTGTTCGTCGCCTGCGTCAGCCTCTTTTGCTGCCTGATCTTGCTTGGCTTTTTCCAAGGCTGTGATGGTGTCGGCGAGCGATTTGATTTTTTCAAGGTCGAACGGGAAATCGTGCCGGCACACGAGCAACGGTTCGATGCCTTCCATGAGGAAGATGTCGGCAGGAGCAATCTTTTGGATGTTGATTTCGCAGTCGTCCTCAACAAAGATAAACACGTCTTTGATAGCGTCTTCGCCTTTGTCGGTGGCAATAATCATCTCCCACCATACGTAAGTTTCGTCGAAAACGAAGTTTTCGAAGTCGGGTATGCTGGAATAGAAGATGTTAACCTTGTTTTTGCCTAATCCTGACAGTTCGTCAATAAGGAAGAACGGATTAGTGCCGTTCTGCTGGATCCGCTCGTAAGGTTTAACTTTAACATAGTATGTTTCCATGCCGTTGTCGCCTTCCTTTTCGGGCACAGCGTTAGTTACGATTTCCACCTCATTGTCGCCGTTGAGGATGGCATCTATGCGTTTGTTGAGAATTACCTCGTTGGCAGCGATTTCGGCGGTTTTAGAGCCATCGTCGTTGAGCATCGACGTGATGTGGTCGGCTGATTCGAAAGTTACGTCGAGCATCTCGCGGGTTACCTTGAGCTTTTTCTGGCGCACGAGGTCGTACATGTTCTCCATCTTGTGGGTGTAGTTGGAGATGTTCTCGAACCCGAACATACCGCCACCTCCTTTTAATGAGTGCATGATTCTAAAGATTGAGTCAACCAGGGCCGGATTGTCGGTGTCTTGCTCAAGGGTGAGCAGAGCCTGTTCAAGCTGGTTGATAAGGTCGCCTGCCTCTTCTAAAAATTTACTCTGAAAATTGTCCATTGATTGAAAGCTGTTCGGGTTTATAGTTATAATAATAAGGTGTGATAAAATACCGCTGCCAAAAATTTAGCGTATCACTTTGCTAATAGCTGCGAGCAGTTTGGCAGGTACAAAGGGTTTGATGATCCAACCTGTTGCGCCAGCGTCTTTTGCCTCGATTTTTTTTGCGAGCTGCGACTCGGTGGTGAGGAACAGAATCGGCACTCTGTTGTAGTTGGATGTAGCCCTGATATGCTTGATAAGTTCAATGCCGTCCATTTCGGGCATGTGAAGGTCGGTAATCACAAGGTCGATGTTCCTGCCGTCCAACAACTCTTTGGCCTCGATACCGTTGCCGGCGGAAAACACTTCAAACCCTGCATTCTGCAATGTAAAGTTAACGACTTCTCTGATGCTTTCAGAATCGTCTACTATCAGTATTGTTTTTGCCATTATATAATGATGTTTTTATTTGTTACTATTTTGGTTGTATATAAAATGTGTGTTATGCAGCGGATTCGATGCTGAGCACTTCGGCAAGGTTGTCGATACCGCAGTGCGAAAGTAGTGTGACAGTATCGTCGCTGAGGTCGCATGTTACCTTCAGCTGTTTCTTGTCGCGGACAAAACTGTTCTTGATAGAATAGAACAGTTGGAACGCCGCCGTGTCGAAACCTTCTGTCTTTTTGAGGTTTATGGTCAAATCTGTACAGTCGGGCAAAATTTTCGACAGCTCGTCCATTATCGCGCTGACATTCTGCACCGATATTTCGCCGGTGATGTCGTACTCGCACTTGTGGCTTTTTACATCGTTTACTTTCAACTTTATTTCCATCTCTGCTATTGTTAGAACATACTGTGGTTGATGTTATACTAAAAAAGTTTTGCATTTATCATGCCAAATAAAGTGCAAACGCACTTGTTTTTTTCCACGTGAAAGGTACAAAAAAAAACGTTTTGCGTATTGTTTTTTCGCGCTTTTATTGGAATTTTTTTTTAATTGTTTTATAAATGTCTGTATGTCAATGTTTTAAAAATAGATTTTTTTTCTCAGTTTTACAATTTTTCTCAAAAATATCAATTAAATTTGCAATTGATAAAATTTTGTGTAAAAATAAGAAAAATAATGCAATTATACCGCATGGTTTGCTTAAATTTGCATTGTGCGGAAAACAAAATACGATGTCAGACGATAAGTACACATTCGACCCCGACTCCCTCTCGTTTGAGGAAACCGACAAGAAGAAAGGAAAGAAAATAATAATGTCGGTAGTAACCCATCTGCTTGCTGCTCTGAGCGTTGGGTTAGTAGTGTTTTTGGCTATATCCTACACTATAAAGACTCCGCATCAGAAAAAAATGGAGCGCGAAAACGAGATGCTGCGACAGGTGCATGATCAGCTCAGCTCGCGTTACGAGCAGACTTCCGTGGTGCTTGACGACCTCAAGGATCGCGACAACGAGATTTACCGCGCCATATTCCGCACCGAGCCGCCCAACGACGACGACGGGGTGAGCTACAATTATTCGGGGCTCAACGAGATTAAGATTGCCGAGCATTACAACGAAACCACCAACTCCGCGGTGGATATGCTCAAGCAGGAGGACGATGTTATCAACAGCCTTTTTGCTATGTTGGAGAAGAACAAGGACAGCCTTAAGTATATTCCTTCGGTGATGCCGTTGGAAAATACTAATCTTCAATACCTTGCATACGGCTACGGCAAAAAGCTCGACCCGATTTACAAAACACCGCAGCAGCACAAGGGAATCGACTTTGCCGCTCCAAAAGGCACTGTAATAAGGGCTACGGCTTTTGGCAGGGTGGAATACGTGGGCGAAAAGCGCGACCACGGCATGATGATAATCATCGACCACCAGAACGGATTCAAGACCGTTTACTCGCATCTGAGCGACTATGTGGTGCGTGTGGGACGGCAGGTTAAGCGCGGAGAGACTATCGGTTTCGCCGGAAACACCGGCAAGTCGCTTACTGCTCATCTGCATTACGAGATTCATTATCAGGGAAAGCCTGTAAACCCGATAGATTTCTTTTTTGAGGACATCAATCCCGAAACATACCACCGGCTTAAAATGATGGCAAACAACGGAGGCCTGTGCCTCGACTAACAAACATATTATCAAAACTCTTATATCATGGAAATAGAAGAAACTGAAAAAAACGGCAAGCTCTTTTACACAATTGGCGAAGTGGCCAAGATGTTCGACGTAAACACCTCGCTCATAAGGTATTGGGAAAAAGAGTTCAGCATTATTAAACCCCAGAAAAACGCCAAAGGCAACCGCCTCTTTACTCCCAGGGACGTAGAGAACTTCCACAAGATATACCACCTTGTAAAAGAGCGCGGCATGACTCTCGACGGCGCAAAACAGCATCTCAAGAACAATACCGACAAGAATAATGCTGATTTTGAGGTGATTAAGTCGCTTAAAAACATCCGCGCCATGATTGTAGACCTTAGAGACAGCCTCGACAACATAGAAAAAGTGAAGTAGAAAACAACTTTTTTGTGTGTATGGGCGTTTTTTGCACGTTTATTGCATAATGTCTGAAGATTTTATGGTTTTTTTATAAAAAACTATTGACATCAATGCAAATTATTTGTAAATTGCGTTGCATATTTTTATAAAAACATAACGATTATGAGCGAAAAATCTCCTTCGATGGAACTCGACAAGAGTTTTATGCACAATGTGCTTTCTCTGTATGACGAACTTATAGAGAACGGTATATCAGTAGTTTACATCGGGCAGTTTACCCATCAGGTGGTAAAAATGTTCACCGAAAAGAACGAGGAGGAGATGGAAACCTCCAACGAGCAGAAACAGGTACGCCGTCGTGTGCATCACTCGCTTGTGGAAATATTGCAGAATATGCAGAAACACAGCACCGAGTTTCAAACTGAGTTCAGCCTTGTTAACGGATTGTTTATGCTCGGTCGCAAAGACGGCATTTATTATATCATGACCGCCAACAAGGTCAACAAAAAAGATATTGCACGTCTTACTTCCGCTCTCGAATGTGTCAACAACGCCACCAAAGAAGAACTCAACGCTATGTATAAAAAGCAGTTGCGCGAGGGAACAATTTCCGACCGTGGCGGCGCAGGTCTCGGACTTATCGACATTGCCCGCAAAACCGACGGCAAGTTGGAGTATCTATTCATACCGGTAAACGGCACCGACTACTTTATCCTAAAAGTAGAAATATGCCGTCAAGACGAAGAAGAGATGCTTAATGCATAATTCTAATGCATAATTCATAATTAGAATTGTTAATTCTCAATTGTTTCTTTTCTTTTCCCTTTCCAAACAAAGAATCCTATCGCAAAGGCTATTGTAACTACTCCGCCAATAATGTAACTTATTGTATGGTCGAGACTTAGACATTCGGGTGCGAGCAGAAGATATGTGGCGCACACCATTGTCATAAACAGCGCAGGCAAAAATGCCATTATCCACGGTTTTTTGGTGATTACCATATAAACAGTGATTGCCCACAATGTAAACACGCTCAGGGCTTGGTTGCTCCATCCAAAATAACGCCATATAATGTTAAATCCGGCAGCATCGCTTAAACTATACGCTATAATCAAGGCAGTTGCAATAAATATGGGAACGCTGATAAGCAAGCGTTTTGACATTTTGCTCTGATCCATTTTGAAAAAGTCGGCAAGTATAAGCCTTGCGCTACGCAGAGCTGTGTCGCCGCTTGTTATCGGAGCAAACACAACGCCAAGCATAGCTAATATGCTACCAATCCTGCCCATCCAAGTTTCTGTTATAAAATATACAATCGAAGCCTGCGATTCGCCGTACCCTTTCTCCTTGTAGTACCAGATGGCGGCGGCTGCCCAAATCATAGCTATAATACCTTCGAGAATCATCGCACCATAAAACACCTTGCGTCCGAGATTCTCGTTTTTGAGACAACGCGCCATAAGCGGACTCTGTGTGGCATGAAAACCCGAGATTGCACCGCAGGCTATTGTGATGCACATTATAGGAAATATAGGTGTGGTATCCTTGTGAGGATGGCAGTTGGACAATCCGTCGGTGATTTCGGGAAGTTCGATACCGTTCCAAAAAATCATAAACAGCACTCCCACAGCCATAAAAATCAATGCGAAAGCAAACAAAGGATACACTTTGCCAATCACCTTGTCGATAGGCAGAAGCGTTGCCACAAGATAGTAGGCAAATATCACCACTATCCAAAAAGTATTGTTCATCCAGTCGGGCGTTATCTTTTCTAAAAGACCCGCAGGTTGGCTTACAAACACTACGCCTACAAGCACAAGCAACACCACCGAGAAAATTCTCATTACAGTCTTAGTTGTGTTGCCAAGATATTTGCCGATAATCTCAGG
>JAFYFR010000033.1 GCA_017543645.1 Bacteroidales bacterium | reverse complement strand
GTATTCCTGCTGACCCATATAGGCGAGATAGTTGTTGAAACTGTCGTCGTATTGTATCTGCTGGTCGGTGGTGAGTTCGGAGTATGAGGCTAATTTGCCTAACTGCTTAAACAGCGGTATGTCGTTGGTAAATGGTAATGAAGTTTGCATAGTTTCCATATTTGAAAGGTTATATATCCATTTGTCGATGTCGGTGGTGCAGTCTGCTTCTTTCATCTTGCGATATATCGGCATCTGTATTTTCCAATATTGAAATACGTCGGTATCTTGATAATGTTTCTCTGTTTCTAACAATGAAAAGTGCGATAAGCCTTGCTGGTGCTTTTCGTCAGGGTCTTTGAAGTTCATAAAAAACACGCCGTATATTCTTTTCAAGTGGTAGTTCCACGGCAATTCTTGTTTTTCGCCATCTTCTCCGATGTGCTTGATTACACCCTTTGCCTGCTGACGCGATGCTGAGCGGGCAAGGTAGTAGACTATCCTTTCGGGAAAATACTCCTGAGGTTCGTTTTGCATCTCAATAACAAACTCCTCGCCAGTGTCGGTGGTGCAGTGAACGTCGTAAATCACTCGGCGGATGGCTTTGCTTGTCTCGTCAAGTTCGCCATCGGTGATGGTTACTTTTTTGATATGCGTCTTCGGGTCGTATCGTTTCAAAAGCGCATTGAGAAAACCGCGTGTTATCTCCTCGTCTTTGAATATACGCTTGAATCCAAAATCAGTTGCCGGGTTAATGTACTTTGACATAATGTTATTTGTTTTTGTTTCTAATTGCAAAGATAACAATTGCCGCGGTAACTTGCAAATTTTTTTTTAAAACACGGAGGGCACAGAGGGCACAGAGGGACACAGAGAGCACGGAATGTCATTTTTTTAACAACGAATTAAACGAAGGAAACGAAAACGGTTTTAGAAATTAATCAAAAAAAATATACCCCGGAAATCCGGGGCATATTTTTACGAATTGAACGAATACAGAATACGATAATTACTACAACGGACGGACAAGGCGGACAGAGTAACCACCGTAACGGTCGCCCTCGTTGTTGGCATCGACCTTGCTCGAACTGAAACTCAATCTACAAGCAAGGCTAGCATTAAAACCGTAAGAAGACCAATAGCGTCCTGCATAACCAATATCATCAAGACCATCACCGCCTCGGAAACCTGCCGCAGGAAGGAACACCGCGCCATTGGCTTCCAGCTCCTCCCAATCTTTGGAGGTGTAGATATTTGTTGTCCAACCATTTGTACCTGGTGTGAATGAAAAATCATTGGGCAAATTCCATTCATCGGGAAGTATTATCAGTCCGTTTTTATCGCATATATTGGCTAAGCCATATTTGCCATTGCCACGGCTGTTAATTAGGTAGTACCACTCGCCATTTTTACCCTCACCGCCTGTGAGTGTCTTCCATTCTGAGCCGATGGCGGATGAAGTAGTAAAACATCCAGAAGTAATAGATGGAAGGTAGCCGTCACTGACATCTTCCGTTTGCAATGTTTTTTGGTCTTCGAGCCACATTCCCCATCCAAATAAATCAATAAAACCTTCGTAAGTTTCGGAGATGTTTTCATTGTCCTTGCCGATATAGTCGAATTGATGTTTTGCAAAACGCCAGTGGCTCTTGTTTGCTCCGGGGTTGGGGTTATACTGCAAATTTCCTTTCGAGAAGAACACCTGTTTTTTGTCCGACACCGAGAACAGCGCGGGGATGCAGTTGTCGGGGGTTGTACGTTCTATGTAATACCAAACGGTTGCAGACTTATTATTTTCATAATCTTCGTCAAGGTCGATTGTCCATGACTCGCCGTTGTCTATCATCTGGCTTGTTACCACAGCACCGTCGGGTACGGCTACGTAGGTAACGTCTTTGCCGAGGGTGATGGTGTAGGGGTCGGATTTCTCAGGCATTTGTACATTCACCTTTGCGCCGGTGAAGTCGAGGTCGAATTCAAGCAACACAGTGTACTGGCGGAGGGTGATTGTAGGTTTAACACCTTCTTTGTACTTAAATTCGGCTTTAAGGTAGCCGTAGTGGGTAAACATGTATTCGGCGTTAACTTCATTGGACGAGGGTACAACAACGGGGTCTGACAGCTTTACGCCCTTGTTCCAGTTTTCGTCACTTTCGTTGCGCAGAGTGGCAGTTAAAGTGATAGAAGGATCGTCAACGACAATGATATGGGGATCTACTTTTATCCCCTCCTTGGCGATAATTACCTTTTCTGGTGTAGGAGGATTAGGTTCAACTTCTCCTGTTGATACAAAATAGAGTATGCCTGAGAATGTGGCGGATTCTTTATCAATGTCGTTTTCATCTAATTTCAACACCGATTCTTCTCCCTCGGCAGTGGAAAGCCCTTCGCCGGTAATAACAAGTTCGTCGCCCTTAACGAACTTTTGGACGAGTTTATCTCCGTCCTCTACAAGTTTGGCTTTTGTCAGCGAGTTGTTTCCCTGGTTAACGGTGATGGAGAATGGCACCGCAATGGTTTCCGATTTTTGCCCGGTGGGTTCGGTGTTTTCGGTGGTTGACGGTGCGGGGGCGGGTGCGTTTTGGGTGTCGTCGTCTTTCGAGCAAGATGCGGCAAACAACATGGCGGCTACCATGGCTGCAATAGATAATATTCTTTTCTTCATGATAAGTCCTCCATTATTTAGTATCTTTTTTAACACCTGCGAAGCCTGCTGTGCCGTCTGTAGTGCTGCCTGAAAGCAATGGCGATTCCATATCAAGGTCGATTACCTCGAAAGCTGGTTTGTGGTACTCTTTTCTTTCTTTCTGTGACGCAAGCACCGACGGCGGAGTTGTTTGTAATTTGTACATAACTTATTATTTAAAAATGTAAACAAAAATCCCCTGCGTAACATCCTAAAAACGGACATTCCGCAGGGGTACAATAATTATCAAGTATGGAATTATTAGGAGAGGTCTGTTTTACCCCCCCCTATAAAATTTTATATTGTTTTTGTGATATATTATCATAATTTATAATACTTCGATTTCGGATAGTGTCAGGTGGGTAACGGCGGCGATGTAGTTAATATCATCTCCGTGTTGTTTCATTAAGCGGGCTGATTCTATGGCTTGGGCGTGTACGCCTTCTGCTCTGCCTTCTGCCCGTCCTTGTTCTATTCCGGCGGCGAGTCCGCGTTTCTCGGCGCCGAGGATGGCGGATTTCTCGGTGCTGATGTCGAGCCAGTATTTTTGGTAGGCGGCAAGTTCGGCGTCGGTGTATGCCGATTCTTCCACTATGTCTAACGCCTGCCGGGTCTCGGGGTTTTGTAGGAGCTCGTCGTCTACCTTGTGGGTGTTCTCGTTTATCTGTGTGAGGAATTTCATCCACAGCTCCTTCATCTTTTTGTCGCCCTTGTTTTCGGGCTTGAATTTGGG
>JAFYFR010000032.1 GCA_017543645.1 Bacteroidales bacterium | reverse complement strand
GCGAGATACAAAGCCGATGTACTTGTTGTTTTCGTCGAGCACGGCAATGTTGAATTTATCGGAAGTGGAAAATTTAGTGGCTACCGAATCCATACTTTCGTCAATGCGTACAGTGTACTCGGGTCGGAAACAGAGATCCTTCACAAATATCTTGTCGTAGTTTTCGGGGTGGAACATCAGTTTGCGGATGTCGTCCATTTTGATAATGCCAATAAAAGTGTTGTCGGTGCGGCTTACAACGGCAAAAATGTTTCGCGTGGTATCTTCCACGGCCTTTACAAGCACGCGCAGAGTGTCTTCGGGAAAAACAACGGCAAAATTGGTTTCAATGAGTTTCTCCAATTTCATAAGGTTGAGCACATTCTTATCGGTGTGGTGGGTGAGGAGTTCGTTGCGGCGTGCAAGTTGATAAGTGTATATCGAATTGGTAATGAACTTTTTAGTAAAAATATACGAAAGAACGCTCACCAACATCAACGGCACAAATAGTTTGTAACCACCTGTGAGTTCGGCAATTAGAAACACTGCCGTAAGAGGAGCATGAAGCACTCCGGCTATAGTTCCCGCCATGCCCACAAGTGCGAAATTGGCAGCGTGAACATCCTGAAAGCCCAATAGCACAAGAATTTCGGAAAGCAGAAGCCCTGTAGCTGCGCCCACAAACAACGAAGGCGCGAAAATGCCGCCCACGCCACCGGCAGCAAAAGTAGCAGAAGTGGCGAGAGGTTTGGTGATAATCAGAGCTGTGAGCAAAATCACAATTCCCCATCCGCTATGCCATGAGGCAAAAATGCTGTCCTTATATATCTGCCTGATGTCGCCGCCAAGACAGTTGGAGATTATTTCGTAACCCTCGCCGTATAGAGCGGGAAAAAGGTACATCATAGCGGCAAGTAGCAACGCGCCCCACACCAGTCTCCACCACGCAGAATTAATCTTGCGGAATTGCTGCGAAAGCCAGATATAGCTTCTTGTAAAATAAATCGATGAAAGAGCGCAAACTAATCCCAAAAGAATAAACGAAGGCACATCGTCGCTCGTAAAAGCGTCGGTAAGACGGAAAAAATACACAGGACTGCTGCCCGAAAGGAAATATGAAATCAGCACGCCAGTTACCGAGGCAATCAGCAACGGCACCAACGAGTTCATGGTAAGGTCGAGCATAAACACCTCCATCACAAACACCACGCCCGTGATAGGAGCTTTGAATATTGCGGCAAGAGCGGCGGCAGTGGCGCATCCGAGCATCAGAAGGCGCTGTTTGAAATTCAGATGCAGAAAACTTCCGATATTAGAACCAATCGCCGCGCCTGTTACCACGGTAGGGCCCTCTAATCCTGCGCTTCCTCCGAATCCCACCGTTATGGCGGATGTTATAACCGACGAGTACATATTGTGGCTCTTGATTACCGCGCCCTCCTTGGAAATGGAGTATAGCACACGGGGAATACCGCCGCTGATGTTCTGCCTTAATATAAACTTAATAAACAGCACAGTCAAAGCTATGCCGACAAACGGATAAGCCATATGGCCGTCGAATCCGAGCGAACTGCTGACGTAAGTCTCCAGACAATTGCTTATAAGATGTGTAAGTTTTTTTAGCACGGCGGCAGTTACACCGGCTATCACACCTACGATAATACTGAGTATAATCATATACTGCGTATTGCCTATGTGCCTGATACGCCACTCGTAAAACCGTCCGAACGCCCTGCGCATCCGCCAGCTGTGTTTCGTGCCTTCTTTTGCCGCCATTATTGCTAATATTCTTTGCCACAAAATAAAACTTATTAATGATACAATATATTAACAAAAAATTATTTTTATAAAAATTGATAATACAAACCTTATTTATAAATTTGTCCAAAAATAAAAGTTTCATTTCAAAGTATAAATATGAATCAAGATCAAGCAGTTTTCGATATTATCGAAAAAGAGTACGGCCGTCAGAAGAACGGCATTGAGCTTATAGCCTCTGAAAATTTTGTAAGTGCACAAGTAATGCGTGCCATGGGTTCGGTATTGACCAACAAATACGCCGAAGGTTATCCCGGTCACCGTTACTATGGCGGTTGCCACTTCGTTGACGAAATGGAGTCTCTCGCAATCGAGCGTCTCAAGAAACTCTACGATGCAGAATGGGTAAACGTTCAACCGCACTCGGGCGCACAAGCCAACATGGCGGTACTGTTAACAGTGCTCAAGCCCGGCGACACTTTCATGGGACTTGATCTTGATCACGGCGGTCACCTTTCGCACGGTTCGCCTGTAAACTCTTCGGGATTGCTCTACAACCACGTTTCGTACAACATCAACAAAGAGACTGGCCTTATCGACTACGACCAGATGGAAAAAGTAGCCCTCGAGACCAAACCGAAACTTATTATCGGTGGTGCTTCGGCTTACTCTCGCGACTGGGACTACGAACGTATGCGCGCTATTGCCGACAAGGTGGGAGCATTGATGATGATTGATATGGCTCACCCCGCTGGTCTTATCGCTGCCGGCATCCTCAAAAACCCGTTGAAATACGCTCACATCGTAACATCTACAACACATAAGACACTCCGCGGACCTCGTGGCGGTATAATCCTCCTCGGCAAAGATTTCGACAATCCCTGGGGCAAAACCACTACCAAAGGCGTTATCCGCAAAATGTCGTCGCTGTTGGATTCAGCAGTGTTCCCCGGCGTTCAGGGCGGACCTTTGGAGCATG
>JAFYFR010000031.1 GCA_017543645.1 Bacteroidales bacterium | reverse complement strand
GTCGGTGATTTTTTCGTTTTGCGCTTTGTAATAAGCCTTTACGCTTTCGAGCACTTTGTCAACATTGATGTCGGGGGTAAGTTGAATCTTGTTTTTGCTCATAAAGTAGGCGGGATAGGTTTTGCGGAGTTCCGAAACTTTCATTTTTTTCTTGGCTAAATATGTGAGAAACAGCGCAATACCGCAAATAGAATCGCGTCCGTAGTGGAGTTCGGGATAGATAACTCCGCCGTTGCCTTCGCCGCCAATCACAGCCTTGGTGCGTTTCATTTCGGTAACCACATTGAGTTCGCCCACAGCGGCGGTGGTGTATGTGCATCCGTGGCTTTCGGTAACGTCTTTGAGTGCGCGGCTTGATGAAAGGTTCGACACTGTGCTGCCTTTGGTGTGCTGCAAAACATAGTCTGACACAGCCACCAAGGTGTATTCCTCTCCAAACATTTCGCCATCTTCTTGCATAATGGCAAGGCGGTCTACGTCGGGGTCAACGGCAAATCCTACATCTGCCTTGGTTTTTAAAACTGCTGCTGAAAGGTCGGTGAGATGGTCTTTGAGCGGTTCGGGATTGTGGGCAAAATGTCCGTCGCAAGTGCCATTGATTATTGAATATTTTTCTACACCCAATGCTTTGAACAGTTTTGGGAGAATGATTCCGCCCACCGAGTTGATAGTGTCGGCGCATACAGTAAAGTTTGCTTTGCGTATTGCCTCCACGTCTACAAGCGGCAGGTTGAGTGTGCGCTGAATGTGAACATCTTCAAAACCTTCAACGGTGCGTATGGTGCCAAGTTTTTCTACTTCGGCGTATGCAGCCTGAGTATCAACCTTTTCGCTAAAATCAATAATAAATTTTCCGTCGGCAGCGGTAACAAATTCGCCGTTGTGGTCGAGGAGTTTGAGGGCGTTCCACTGGGTAGGATTGTGGCTTGCGGTGAGGATAATTCCGCCGTCGGCTTCAAACTCTGTTACAGCCATTTCGGTGGTGGGAGTAGTGGCGTAGTCGATGTCGATAACGTTTACTCCGCAGCACGATAAAGTGCCTATAACCAATTGTTTAACCGTTGCGCCCGAAATTCTTCCGTCGCGACCCACTACTACTATGTATTGGTCTTTATTAGATTGGTTTTTAAGCCATTGCGAATATGCTGTGGTAAATTTTACGATGTCTACCGGGGTGAGGTTTTCGCCGCAATTGCCGCCGATGGTGCCTCTGATGCCCGAAATTGATTTGATTAGTGTCATTGTTGCAATATATATTAAGGTGTATTTATTGCGGCAAAGTTAGTGCTTTTTTTTGGGAATGTGTAATAATGTGCGTATAAAAAAAGGGGCAGATTCTGAAATCTGTCCCTTTGAATTTTTACTATGCAATAACTATTTGTTATTTAATGATTTTATAACGTTTCCATCCTCGTCGTAAATTGCGTCGTCGTCGTAATAATATGTTTTGAGAGGGGGGAATCCGTTGAAACCTACGCTGGCGTATGTGGATGTGTATGTGCCTGTTGACAGCCAATAAAGTTTGTCGCCGGCTTTGAGGTCGATAGGCAGTTTGTATTTGGTGTCTTCGTACATGATGTCGGCACTGTCGCAGGTAGGTCCGGCAAGAATTACCTCGCCTTCTTTTCCTCCGTCCTTATCGCATACAACTGGGTATTTGATACACTCGTCGATGGTTTCGATGAGGCCGTTGAATTTTCCAGCGTCGAGGTATACCCAGCGCGAAAGAGCGGTGTTGTTTTTGCGCGAAATAAGCACAATCTCCGAAGTCAGGATTCCGCTGTCGCCGGTAATAGATCGTCCGGGTTCCAAAATGATTTCGGGAATTTCGTCGAAGTCGTCGTGGAGGTAACGTGTGATTTCCGACGCATATTCGTGTAGTTCGTTGGCGGGTTGCGCGTAGTGAGCAGGAAAACCACCGCCCATGTTAATCATTTTCAGCGCGATGTCTTCCTCGTCTTCCAACGATTCAAAAAGATACTTGGTTTTAGCGATAGCGTCGTTCCATTGTCCGATGTCGCGTTGTTGGCTGCCTACGTGGAAACTGATACCGTAGGGGATAAGTCCGCGTTCTTTTGCCATAACGAGCAGATTGTAAGCCATATCGGGGTGACATCCGAATTTGCGCGAAAGTGGCCAGTCGGCAGTAGACGAGTTTTCTATTAGGATGCGGACATATATTTTTGACCCTGGTGCAAATTCTGCAATGTTTTTGAGGTCGTCTTTTGAGTCGGTGGCAAAAAGGCGAACCCCCTTGTCGTAAAAATACTTTACGTCCACGGCTTTCTTGATGGTGTTGCCGTAGGACAGGCGGTCGGGATTGATGCCGAGTTCAAGTATCTTGTCTAATTCGTAGCGCGATGCGATGTCAAAATTTGATCCTTTGCTATCAAGTAGTTTGATTACAGGCACACCTGGATTGGCCTTTACAGCGTAGTATACCTTGCTGTACGGAAATGCCTTTAGCAGCTGCTCGTAGTTGCTTTTAATTAGGTTGAGGTTTACGAAAATGTTGGGGGTAGGGAAATCTTCGGATATTTCCCTAAAACGGTTCCATTCTTCGTCAGGAACAAATTCGTCTCTTCTAAACATCTTATTTTTAGTGTATTACAATTTTGAACAATGGTATAATTTAAATCGTGCGAATATATTACTATAATTGATACGGTGTACATTTTTTTTAGTTAAATTTTTGTTGTTATTCGCAAAAAAATGAATGGTGGGGTATTGTCGTTTTTTTAATACTTTTTTTATTACCTTTGCCCCGCTTAAAAATCAAAAATACATTAAAGTGTCATATTTAGATGAATTAAACCTGCCTCAGCGCGAGGCTGTGGAATATATTGATGGTCCGGCGCTCGTGATTGCTGGCGCGGGTTCGGGCAAAACAAGGGTGCTCACTTACAAGATTATGCACCTTATCGAAAACGGTTTTCAGCCGTGGAACATCCTTGCTATCACCTTTACCAACAAGGCGGCGCGAGAGATGAAAGAACGTATTGCCCAAAAAATCGGCGAACAAAAGGCGGCGCAACTTTGGATGGGCACGTTTCACTCTATCTTTTTGCGTATTTTGAAAGTGGAGGTGGAAAATACCGACTATCAAAAAAACTT
>JAFYFR010000030.1 GCA_017543645.1 Bacteroidales bacterium | reverse complement strand
TTGCGTTATCGGGTGCTATTTCACCCAAATCGTTCATCGGCTCTGAGCAGGCGGCGAGCAGTAGTGCCGCTGATGCTGCTAATAATATTTTCTTTTTCATATTAAAATGGAAATTTAAATTAGTAAAAATAATTAACTGTAATATAAGCGTTTATCTATGAGTATTGTTTTTGTTGTTTCTGTTGGTGCGACCTGAATTTTGGTGGGTGTTACCAGACCTGTTAGAATTTTGCTGAGAGTTTGACGTATTTGTGGAACTCGAAGAATAATTACCCGTCTGATGCGAAGACCCTTGTTTGTATTCAATAGTCTGCTCAGGTGTTTGTAGCGACGGTATTATTCTATGGTGCGGGGGTTGTATGTGATGCGGTGGATCTACCATATAACGTTGTTGATTGTTTTGTGCATTTGCGTTGCCCCATACAATTGTTGTGGCAGCAAAAATTAAGATAAGAAATGTTTTGTTCATTTTTAAAAAATTTTTATATTTGTTTTTATTTTTATCGCTGCAAATGTATGGTCGCCGAAAAGTAATTGCAAGGTGATGTTCCCTTTACAACCTTTGTAATGAATTGATTTACAAATAGATTCCCAAAAGGGAACAAAAAAAGGGAACAAAAATTGAGTGGTAATTATTACTTGATGATTTAGTTTTTTTTATTTTTGTGATATAATAATTCAAAATTGAAATGTTTAGATTTTGTAATATTGCTGTTTTGATTTTGCTTTTTTGGACAGGATGTCACCAAAAGAGCGAGACGTATCTGATACTTGAAAATGCGGATTCACTTCTTTGTAACAATATGGTTGATTCTGCTGTTTATGTTTTAAAGTTGGCAGACCTGTCTAATCAAGAGGATTCCGCATATTACTTTGTTTTAAAAGCTGAAACTGATTATAGACAGTGGATAGCACCTGATTCAAATGCTTTAAACTACAGTATAAGGTATTATCAGGATAAATCTGACTATCGTAGGCTTTCATCCGCCTATTATTATTTGGGATTGATTCCAGTGGTTGAAAGAACTATGACGGACAATGCCGTTTCTATTTTGAATATTATGAAAAAAGCAGAGCAGTTAGCTGAAATGACCGATGATAACAATCTTAAAAACAAGGTATGCTCCGCTTTGAGATTTTTTAACGGCATCTTTAGAAATTTTGAAGAAGCGTACAAGTATGCGAAAAAAGAGTATTACTATGCCAAGAAACTTAGCAAGCGAGATGAGGCTTACGCTTTGCTCAGTATGTCGTCAATCCATAAGGGGCTCGGCAACAGAGATAGTTCTGAATATTATGTGATGCAGTGCAAGAGATTGTTACCAGAGATTAGTGACAAGGACAAAGGTTATGTGTACGAGTTGTTGGCTGAGTGCTTTGTTGGTGATAACAACGATGCTGCATTAGGATATTTCAAGCATTCTCTTCAGTATAATAAATTGTCTGCAACGTATAAAAATATGGCGGATATTTATTATTGTCAAGGTGATACCTCGCGATGGATTGCATATTGTGATTCGGCTCTTACTTATGCGTGGACAAGTTTAAAACTTGACATTTTTGATGATGTCTCGCATAAATATTATGAAATGCAAGATTACAATAGCTACAAGTCGGTTGTTGACAGTATTATTAAGATTCAAAACCTGCGTTACGACGAGGCTAAGGCCGACAAACTGATTGAGATTCAAAACAAATTCGATTTTGAGAAACAGCGAGCTTATTACGAGAAACTGATTTGGATTTTTGTTGCCGTTCTCAGCATATTGTTGGCGGTGAGCGCAATTGCTGCTTTGCTTTATAAGCGGGCTATCTACAAATCGCGGCAAAAGATGCTCAGTTTGGAGTCCGACAACCGCCTGCTGCACGACAACCTGTGCCATGCCGACGGGCAGATAAAGGAATTCCGTGCACAAATCGACTATCTTACCAACCAGAACACGGAGCTGAAAGCCGTTGGCGAAAACACGAGCGCAATAACGGAGTCTAACAACAATGTTATAGCCAAGCTTAATCGGAAGGTAAATCAATTGAGCAAGGAGACCGAAGGCTCGCTGAAGCTTGGTCGCACAATCTACGAGCAGATGGTGGGCAACGCATCTATCAACGCTTTTAAGGAACGCTGGGCCGACTGCCTTTTTTATTTTGAGGTAACATTCCCCGACGACACAAAGATTTTTAAGGTATACAACAGTCTGAGCGTCAGTAATATGCTTTTTGTTATCTGCGACGACTATCTGCATAAGGACGATTACCAGCTTTCTTCCATTTTCAATATTTCCGTCTCCACTGTCCGTTCGCGCAGAAGCAAGCTCAAGGGCAAATTGGTTTGACACCTCCGTGGTAACAAAAAAATCCCGGTTCTTTTATCGAATCGGGATTTTTTTTATACGTATATCTACGGAGATTATTCGCGGTTGCTGTCGATGCGGGTCATGTCAAATTTAGCTTCGCCGTTTTTGAGCGAGAGGCTTTCGTCTGAGATGCTTTCAATAGCCCAGGGCATGAAGAACGAAGAGTTGCCGTTTGCCACTTCAAATTCTATGGTGTTGTTGTCTTTCATACGCCAAGATTTGAACTCTGTTTTCTGACCTTTGCCCACGTTTTTGCATTTGCCGCTCTTGCGGAGCTCGAATGTGATTTCGTTGTTGGCTGTACCCCATTTGCCGAGGAGTTTTTTGAATTTTTCAGCCTGCGAGAGGTCGAGTGATTTCGCGTTGTCGGTAGCGGCTTTGTTTGTGCCGTCGGCAACGATGTATTTAATAATGATGGGCTCGCCTTCGATAAGTTCCTGTCCCGGGTTAGGGATGTTGACAGTGATGGTTTGTCCATCGGCGTTGCGGATTACGTAGTCGTTGCCGTTGATCGACTCAATCCATCCTTGGAACGACTGTGCGTCTGCCAAAGCTTTTTCTTCGGCTGCTGCTTTCTGGGCTGCCTGATCCTGTGCGCCGCCTTGCTGGGTTGCGCCGCCTTGTTGCGATGCGCCGCCGTTTTGCTGGGTGGTCTGCTCTGTTGCGTTGTTGCTGGCGTTGTTGTCGCCGCTGTTGTTGTTGTTGCTCTTGCATGAAGCGAGTGCTAATGCAGCTATAGCTGCTACATAAAATAATTTTTTCATGATGTGATAACTTTAATTGTGTTTTAAATAATTTTCTTACCGCAAATATACAAAAAATATTATTGCGCAAACTTTTTTTTTGCCGATTTGTTAAAAAAAATTAAAAATTTAACCTGCATTGAGTTTTTACTTTGCCCTTATTTACAGAATTAATAAAAAAAAACTGGTTATGTTTTGTTTTATCAAAAAAATCGTCTTACTTTTGCGCCGTAATAATTTAAGAACATAATGAAGCAGAACTACAAGATTTATTTTTTTTACTATTATCACTTTACCAGCTGCGCGAGGTGATATTTCTTTGTTGTATCTGTTTAGAATATAAAGATTTAGAGCCTCGCCAAGCAATACGGCGGGGCTTTTTTGTTAATTACTAATAAAATGAAAGTAGCAATACAAGGAGTAAGGGGCGCGTTTCACGAAGTGGCTGCGCGTGAGTTTTTTAAGGATAACGAAATCGACGTGGTGGAAAAAATCACTTTCAACGATGTGTTGGATGCCGTGACTGGCTTTGAAAGCGATTTCGGCATTATGGCTATCGAAAACACCATCAGCGGCACTATCCACGCCAATCTTAAGCTCCTGCGACAGTACGATGTAAAAATTTGCGGCGAGGTGTCGCTACGCATCAAGCAGAACCTCGTTGCCCTCCCCGGCACCAAGCTGGACGACATCGCCGAGGTGAGAAGTCATTATATGGCAATCAACCAAACGAGGCAGTTTTTCCGCAAGTATCCCGACATCAGGCTTGTGGAGAGCGAAAGCACCGCTATCAGTATGCGCCAGATTGCCGAAAACCACCTTGCCAACATAGGCGCGATAGGAGGTGAGTACGCCGCACAAATGTACGGATTGGAGATTGTGTCGGCGGGTATCGAAACCAACAAGAAAAACTACACGCGGTTCCTTATCGTCCAGCCAAACAACGGCAACCGTCCTGCCAACTGCGACAAGGCTTCGCTTTCTATCATCCTTCAGAACCATCAGGGCAGCCTATCGCAGATTCTCAGCATAATATCTTTTTATGGCGTTGACCTTACCAAAATCGAGTCGAGCCCTATTATCGGGCAGCCGATGCACTACATGTTCTACATTGATGTAAGGTTTGCCGAATATCAAAAATATTGCGATATGCTCTCCGCCATACGTCCTCTGCTCAAGGAGCTTACCGTCTTGGGAGAATACAAGGCGGGCGAGGAATCGTGGAACGCGGTGATGATGTAATTCACAATTCATAATTCATAATTCATAAAGCATAATTTTTAATTTTTAATTTGAAATTTGTAATAAAACCAGATATAAGATGAAATTATCAGTGATAGGATTGGGACTTTTGGGCGGTTCGCTCGCTCTCGATCTCAGAAAAAGACATTTTGCCGACTACATTATCGGTTACGACAAAAGCCCTGTTCACTCGGCGTTTGCCAAGCAGGTGGGACTTATCGACGAGGAAGTTTCGTTCGATGAGGCTGTTACCCAGGGCGATATTATTATAGTGGCTGTGCCGGTGAGCGCGGTTGTGAAGATTCTGCCGCAGATCCTCGACAAAGTTACCGAACATCAGATAGTTATCGACGTTGCCAGCTGTAAGGGAACTATCTGCGAGCGTGTAAAATACCATCAGAACCGCCGCCGTTACGTGGCATGTCACCCAATGGCAGGAACCGAAAATTCTGGTCCATGGTCGGCTATTTCGGGCATGTTCGACGGCAAGGCTTTTATCATCTGCGATGCCGAAGATAGCGACGAGAAGGCTGTGGCTACAGTCAGGGAGATGTTCGAGGTGCTGAACATGAATCCTATGTTTTTTAATTCTTACAACCACGATATACACGTTGCATACGTTTCGCATATTCCGCACGTTTGCTCTTTTGCGCTGGCTCTCACGGTTTTAGAAAAGGAGAAAAACGAGAAGAATATCTTCAACCTTGCTTCGGGCGGTTTCAAAAGCACTGTCCGGCTTGCCAAGAGCAATGCCGAAATGTGGACGCCTATTTTCAACGACAACAAAGAGAATGTTATGTCGGTTTTGGACACTTATATCGAAAAGCTTCAGGAGTTTAAGCAGCTCCTCCAGAACAACGACACCGACGGCATGGACGAATACATCAACCACGCCAACAGAGTAAAGAAAGTATTAAACAAGTAAAACATATTATCATGATAGATCTTAACAAGTTATTTGAGAAACGACCCCTGATTATAGCCGGTCCGTGCAGCGCCGAAACCGAGGAACAGACTGTGGAGACAGCGCGTCAGCTCGCCGCCAACGGAATCAAAGTGTTCCGCGCCGGCATTTGGAAACCCCGCACACGTCCGGGCAATTTCGAGGGCATCGGCACGGTGGGTCTTCCGTGGATGAAGCGTGTGAAAGAGGAAATTGGCATGATCACATCTACCGAAGTGGCCAACACTCACCATGTGGAAGAGGCTGTTAACGCTGGTATCGACATTATTTGGATTGGTGCGCGTACGTCAGCCAACCCGTTTGCCATGCAAGAGATTGCCGACTGTCTTAAGGGCGTGGAGATACCCGTGCTGGTAAAAAATCCCGTAAATCCCGATGTCGACCTCTGGCTCGGCGCGGTGGAGCGTCTTCAAGATGCCGGAATCAAGCAGATCGGTCTTATCCACCGTGGATTTTCGAGCTACGAAAAAATCCTCTACCGCAACGCTCCGCTCTGGCAGATTCCTATCGAGATGAAACGCCGCCGTCCCGACCTCCATCTTATCTGCGACCCGAGCCACATCGCCGGCAAGCGCGACTACCTTTTTGAAATTTCGCAGAAGGCACTCGACCTCAATGTCGACGGTCTTATGATAGAATCGCACATCAATCCCGACAAGGCTTGGAGCGATGCCAAACAGCAGCTTACTCCTCAGGCTCTCAACGAGATGCTCGGCAATCTTATAATCCGAGAGATTCATCCCGAAGGCATTTCGCCAAAGCTCCTCGACGAACTCCGCGCCAAAATCGACGTTATCGACGACCTGCTTATCGACCTTCTGAAAAAGCGTATGAGCATTTCCGAGGGCATAGGACGTTATAAAAAGGAGAACAAGATGGCTGTGCTGCAGCCCGCCCGCTGGGATTCGCTGCTCAACAAATATATGATGATGGCTGGCGAAAACAGCCTGAGCCGCGAGCTTATCACCAAGATTTTCCAGGCCATCCACCAAGAATCTATCAATATTCAGGACAAAATCATTAACCCCAAGAAATAATGCTTTACGTATGCCTTTCGGCCGAAGGGGTGGACAATGCGATGCTGCAGCTCGGCGACAACAAGTGCGCCGAACTGCGTGTCGACTTGGTGAAGCCCACCGCCGACCAAATAATATCATTGCTTGCTGACGAAAGCCGGCATTATATTGTAACATGCCGTCCGGGGGTGTTTGACCCCGATTACGATATTGCCATGCTCGAGACCGCCGCGCTCAACGGTGCCGACTATATCGACTTGGAAATTGAACGCGCCCCCGAGTACGCTATCAAGATGCGCCGCGCCTGTCTGCTCAGCAAAAAATGCCGCCTGATAATTTCGTACCACAACTACGAGACCACTCCCGATGCCGGAATCTTAAAGGGCATTATTAAGTATTGTAAGGAACTTGGCGCGGATATAGTGAAACTTGCCTGCAAGTCTAATTCCGTGTCAGATAACGCCCGAATTTTGGGCTTATACGGCGAATTTAACGACATTGTGGCTTTCTGCATGGGCGAGACTGGCAAGATTACCCGTCCGGCGTCGATAATGATGGGTGCGCCGTTTACCTACGCAGCCGCAGGCGACGGCAAAGCTACCGCACCCGGACAGCTGACTATCGGTCAGATGGAGAGGATTCTCAAAGATCTGGAATGCGCATAGCCAAAACGCTTAAAGCAGCATTTTGATAATGTCGTCCTCGTTAAGCCCTTCCGCCTCGGCCTGATAGTTGCGTATTATGCGGTGGCGGAGTACTGGCAGGGCAACAGCCTTAACATCGTCGATGTCGGGCGAATATTTGCCGTGCAGCATGGCGTAGGTCTTAGCGCCTGCCACAAGGTACTTCGACGCTCGCGGGCCTGCTCCCCAGTTGAGGTATTTGTCTGCAGCGGTGTGCGCTGTGGCTGTGTGCGGACGTGTTTTGGCTGCGAGCGTAACTGCGTATTTCACCACGTTGTCGGATACTGCCGCTTTCTTGATAAGATTGCGGAAATATATGATTTCTTCGGCAGAAACCACCTTGGCGGTTTCCACATGGTTGTCGTGGGTGGTGTTTTTTACAATAGTAATCTCCTCGTCTACCGATGGATAGTCTAAAATAACATTAAACATAAAACGGTCTAACTGCGCTTCGGGTAGTGGATATGTGCCTTCTTGTTCCACGGGGTTCTGTGTGGCGAGAACAAAGAATGGCTCGTCGAGAACGTAGTTGTTGCCCGAAACCGTTACCGTATGCTCCTGCATCGCCTCCAAAAGTGCCGACTGGGTCTTTGGCGGAGTACGGTTTATCTCGTCGGCAAGGATAATGTTAGCGAACACCGGGCCTTTGATAAAGCGGAAATTCTTCTGTTCGTCGAGAATCTCGCTGCCGGTGATGTCCGACGGCATAAGGTCGGGTGTGAACTGTATTCGCTTGTATTTTAGGTCGAGAGCCTTGGCTATGGTGTTTACCAATAGGGTTTTGGCTAATCCGGGAACGCCCACCAGAAGGCAGTGTCCTCCGCTGAACATTACTGTAAGCACCTGTTCGATAATCTCTTTCTGTCCGAACACCACTTTGCCAATCTCGCTGATTAGCTGGTCGTGCTTCTGTTTAAGAGCCTCTGCGGCTTCTACGTCGCTTTTGTATTGTACCATAGTTAATTATCTTTCGTATTCGTTGTGAATCCAGCCTTTGTATTTGAAGTCGTAGTTTTTGTACTCGTCGGCGATTTTTACATATACCGACTGTGATTTTTCTTTCACCCATTTGTCGTAAGCCTGTTCGTGCTTGCGCTGGAGCGCCATCTCTTGGATAGTCTGATAGTCGGTTTCGATGTTTGCCACGTGAGGTTCGGTGCGGGTCTTGACAAATAGAATCTTGTAGGCGAAATTACCGCGCTCGTCGTACGACTCGATAGGACGGGAGATGTCGCCTTCCTTCATGTTCCTGATGTAATAGTAGTCGGCAGGCGCGTAAGATTGAAGCACATCCACTGTAAACTTGGTGTTGCCAGAGTAGGGGTTCACTCTTATACCTCCGTTTTGTCCTGTCTTGTCGTTGGTGGAATAGAGCTTGGCGGCATCCTCGAATGTTATTGTCTTGTTGATGAGGATGTTGTAAATGCTGTCAATTTTGTTTTTGGCTTGCACTTTGGATTCGGGGGAGAACTTTGGTTTCATGAGTATGTGCCTAACGTTGATGCGCTCGCCTTTGCGGTCGATAAGCTGGATAATGTGAAACCCAAAGTCGGATTCTACCACGTCGGAGATGGAGTCTTTTTTTAACGCGAACGCAGCCGCCGCAAATTCGGGAACAAGCTCGCCGCGCGACATCATGCCGAGTTCGCCGCCGTTGACAGCCGAGCCGGGGTCTTCGCTGTAAAGCACCGCTTTGGTTTCAAATAGCGCACCGTTGTTGAGCACGTCGTTTTTGATGTCGAGCAGACGCCGTTTTACTTCGTCGCGGTCTTTTTTGGAGATGGAAGGGTGAATTACTATTTCGCAAATCTCAAACTGGAGGTCGATTAGCGGAAGCGAGTCTTTGGGAAGTGATTTAAAATATTTGTTCACATCCGAGGGCGTAACTTTGATTTCCTTAGTAATTTCGTCTTGTTCCGCGCTGGCTATCAGCTGGTCGCGGGTAACGTCGCGGAGGTCCTCCTTGATTTCGGCGAGAGGTTTGTTAAAATACTCCTCCATTTTTTCCACGCCGCCCATCTCGTCGATAAAGCGGTTGAGTTTTTCTGTTACTTGGTCTTCTACCTGTTTGGCGGTGATTTTTACATCGATACTGTCGATTTCTGCCTGTGCCACAAGAAGTTTTTGATATAGCAGGTCTTCAAATACCTTTGCCTTGTTTACGTTGCTGTTGCGTGCCTGAGCCTGCATAAACTGGGCTTGTACTTCCGATTCGAGGATAATTTTGTTGCCTACCACAGCCACCACCTTGTCTACAACGATTATTTCGTGCGATTCGGGTGCAGGCGGTATCTGCGGTGCCTGTATTACTATGGGATTTACAGTATCCTTGGTAATTGCTACAGTATCTTTGGTAACGGCAACGGTGTCTTTTGCTACCGCGATAGTGTCCTGTTGTGTTATGGCGGTGGAGTCTTGTGCCACAGCTGCGCACACCGACGATATGTAAATCAATGCTGAAAGTGCAAATATCTTTTTTATCATTTTATTTTATTCTTTATTGTTATCCACGTTATAATATTCTAATGTTCCGTTGTTTACAGCGTTTTCGTAAAGTTCGTCTTCAAGTTGTTTAAGGCGTTTAGAAATTTTAGATGTCAGCACCACGTTCTCAACACGGCGTTTAGCCATTTCAAACGGTTCGAGCGAACCAGAGGGCAGATAGTCCCTGATTTTGAGCATATACATATACTGGTTGTCGTTCTGTGTTATTATGCGTTTGCTCTTGATGCGGTCGTCGTTCTGGTCAACGGTTTCGGGCAAGCTTTCGGCGGCATCGTAAAACGAGAGCCAGTCGCAGCCGAAATTGTCGTATGCGAGCGAGTTGTCGCGGCAAAAATCCAAAAGCTTGAGCGAGTCTTTTTCTGAACGGAAATCCAAAAGCATTTTAAGATGCTGAATTTCGTTAGATTCCAATGGAATTTTCACAAAAAAAGCCTTTACAGCGTTGCGCTGTAGCTTAAAGTCGTCGAAATGCTGCCTGTAGTATTCTTCCACTTCGCGCGGGGTAACAGTGGTGTCGAAATTTTCCAAAAGGTATTTGTCTTTGTATTTGTAAATCAACAGACTTGCGCGGTAGTCCTCAAGCTGCCGTTCCACGTCTTTCTGCTCGTCGGTGAGATAGAGTTCGGCTTTCTTTACCATGAGTTGTTTCCTTACCCAGACATCCACATAGCTTTTAACTTTGAGTGCGCTGTCCTGCGGAGTAGTACCTTCGGGCACAAGGGCTTCTATGTCGTCTTGATAGAGATATTTGTCGTAAACCTTGACAACGGGAATGCGCGACATTATTTGTTGGTCGTTGTGGCACGATGCCGAAAGCATGGTTACGAGTAGCGTACAAATTAATATCCAGTTTAAATGTTTCATTTTTAATAATTTAAAATAATTCTTTTAGAATTGATTCAGCGTCCTTTGAAATCTTCAGATTGTATTTTTGACGGAGTATGCGTACATATTCGGATTTCAGTGTCTTGCGGTATTCGTTGCTCACCTGCGGGAATATCTGGCTGAGTTCCACAGGATGCGGCTCTTCCAAAACTTTTACCGTTACGATGCTGTTTTGTTGAGTGAGCTTGATAACTTTGTCGGCGGGGTAGGAGTATTCTGCCGAGTTGAATCCGCGTATCACAATGTCTGCCACGTGGTTCTCACCCAGTTGGAATGTGTCGGCGGCAACGGGTTTGAGCAGTGCGCGGTCGGGCATTTTGGCTATGTCGCCTGAAATGTCGTTGGCTGCCTTCATCACTTTCTTGGGCGATGCTCCGTCCACAGGTTCAAAAATCCGCAGATAGAGCGAATATCCGCTGAGATAGTTGAGCGAGTTTTTCTTGTAATACTCTTCCACATCGGAGTAGTTTTCGGCTTTTTGCTCGGTCTTGTTGTATTTGTCGGCGAGTGAGTAGAGTATCGGAAATGTGTATTCGTGAATGAGCGACTGGTATTGGGGATAGCGGCGCAACAGCATTTTGGGCGCGGCGTTGAGTGCAAGCTGGTCGGTCATATCTTTGATTTTGTTGTCCAAGTAGAGCTTTATGGATGTGGTGTTGCACGGTTTCTGATTTTCGTAGATGTATTTGGCAAAGTCGCCAATGGAGTATGGGCGTCCGCCGAAAGTGAACAATTGGTCGTCGATCAGGGTTAATCCGTCCTGAGGCACCCACTCACCGTCAAAAATAGTTTCGTCGATGGCTTTTGTTAATCCGCCGTAGTCGCTTGGTGCGGAGTATCCCGAAACGTTTTTCACGCTGTCGATAAACTGGCTGGTGAGTTCTTTGTAACGGTCGCTTACCAAGAAACGCGATTTTGCCAGCTCCTCCATGTTGCGGTCTTGACCGCGGGGATGCAGTTTTTCGAGTTTTACTATCAGGTATGAGTCGTAAGTGTCGCAAGGCTTGTCGTATGCGTTGCCAGAGTATTTGAGATTGTTGAGCTGTACGCCGTATCTTGCCACAGCCTCAAATAGTGCAAGCTTCTGGCTGCCTTGTTGGTACGAGTGCTTTTTCTGAAGAGATGCGAAATCTTCGCCGCTTTTGATTTTTTCGCAAATCTGGTTGGCGAGCAGGTAGAGCGAGTCATCGGCGCGTCGTTTTTTGGTTTTTCGGATCTCGATGCACGACACCGTAACCGAATCCACTGCGGGACGCGAGTCAGAAACCTTAATAATATGGTAAGCCTTGGCGCAGAGTATCGGAGCGGAAATCTCGTTGCTGTTGACGTGCGATTTCACATACTGCGCGAAACTGTTGTTGGGCATCTCCAGAACGGAGATATATCCGAGGTCGCCGCCGTTGAAGTTGGCAGACGGATCGTCCGAAATCTGTCGGGCGGTAAGTGCGAAATCCGCGCCGGAGAGCAGCCTTGTGCGGATTTTTTCGGCTTTGTAATAAGCTGCGGCGGTGTCGGCGGGCTGGTATGTGTTTAAATTCACCTGTATATGCTCCACACGATATTGGATGCCACATTCGCCAGCAAGTTGCGCAATAATTTTCTTGGCTTTCGCGCCTTCGGCTATGTGCTTTGTAACTAAGTAGTTTTGATAATACTCACGGGCAGCGCGCACCGAGGCGGCTGTGTCGAGGCGGCGTTGTTCGGCATCGTAAATCTGCAGACGGTAGTCGGCGTAACGCTCTATCAGCGAAGGAAGATCCTCGTCCACATATCCGTCGGCAAATTGTCCGTACTCGCGCACAAACTCGTCGGCATATACCTCGAGTTTGTTGTCGATAACAAGTATGGGCTCCTGATTTTGCGCAGAAACGCCTGAAAATACGCTGTTTGCAACTATTAGTAATGTAAAAAACTTTTTCATTTTTATAAAGTTTGTCAATAATATAAAGGTTGTTAAACATCCACGGAAAAACAATCTCCGTAATTTTTGCCAAAATTAGAAAAATATTTATATTCAAAGAAAATTTTTTTACCTTTGTACCAATGAGCATTTACACCGACATATTGCAAAAATACTGGGGATACACCTCGTTCCGCCCTCTGCAGGAGGAAATTATACGATCCGTGGCCGACGAGGGCAAGGACACTCTCGGACTGTTGCCCACCGGCGGCGGCAAAAGTATCATTTTTCAAGTGCCTGCGTTGAGCAAGGAGGGCGTGTGCGTGGTGATTACGCCCCTTATTGCCCTGATGAAAGACCAGGTGGAGAACCTTCGCCGCCGGAATATTCCTGCCGTGGCTGTCTATTCGGGACTTACTTTTCTCGAAATTCAGGCGGCGTTTGACTCATGCACATTCGGCGGGGCAAAGTTTCTTTACCTTTCGCCCGAAAGATTGGGCACAGAATTGTTTTTGGAGCGTCTTAAAACATTAAAAGTGAGTTTGTTGGCTGTTGATGAGGCACATTGTATATCGCAGTGGGGATACGATTTCCGCCCGTCGTACCTCAAAATCGCCGAAATACGCCAGCATCTTCCCGGAGTGCCTGTGCTTGCCCTAACCGCCACTGCCACGCCCCAAGTGGCCGACGACATTCAGGAAAAACTGCTTTTTAAAGAAAAAAATCTCTTCAAAAAGAGTTTCGCACGCAGCAACCTCGTGTATATTGTCCGCAAGGTGGATGACAAGGAGAACTACCTCATGCGCATTGTCAACAACCAGCCAGGCACAGGAGTGGTCTATGTGCGCAACCGCAGGAAGACACGCGAGACTGCCGAGTTCCTTCTGAAACACGGCATTTCTGCCGATTATTTCCACGCCGGACTTACTCAGGCTTACAAAGATTTTCGTCAGCAGCAGTGGAAAGACGGCAAAACGCGCATAATCTGCTCCACTAACGCATTCGGTATGGGTATCGACAAGCCCGACGTTAGGTTTGTGGTGCATTTGGACGTTCCCGACAGCCTCGAAGCCTATTTCCAAGAAGCCGGACGTGGCGGCCGCGACGAGAAAACCGCTTACGCCGTTATGCTTTACAACGACTACGACATTGCCTCGCTCCGCCGCAACCTTACCAACTCGTTTCCGCCGCGTGAGTATATCAAACGGGTTTACACCGCATTGGGCAACTATTACCAGATACCCATAGGCTCTGCCAAAGGAAGAACTTTCGAGTTTAAAATCGGACATTTTGTGGAGCAGTACTCCTTTAATATCATGCAGTGCCTGAGCGCGTTGAAAATTCTTCAGCGCAATGGCTACATCGAAACCACAGAAGAAATCACCGTAAGTTCGCGCATAATGTTTGTAATCTCTCGCGAAGACCTATACAAATATCAGGTGGCTAACCGTCAGATCGATGCATTTATAAAGCTGCTTTTGCGCAGTTACACAGGATTATTCAGTAATTACGCCAATATCAGCGAGGAAGAACTTGCAAAATATTTCCAATGCAGCTGCGACACCGTGATTGAGATGCTCAAAAAAATGTCGTCGCAAAAAATTATCAGTTATATTCCGCAAAAACGCACACCTTTTATTATATTTACCGAGGAACGTCTTGACGAAAAGAGCATTATCATAAGTCCGCAGAGCTACGACCTGCTCAGAGAGCATTACACACAGAGGGTCAACGCTGTGATAAAATACTGCCTCAACGACCAGACCTGCCGAAGCCGCCAACTCACAGAATATTTTGGCGAAACACAAGGACAAGACTGCGGACAGTGCGACGTGTGCCGGTCTAAAAAAACTAAAATTCTCAGCAGCGAGGAGTTCGACGAGTTATTCGACACCATATTCAGCACCTTAAAAATAGCTCCTACCACTATCGAAGGCATTATTCAAAGCACCTCGCACGACCAACACAACATTTCCTACGTTCTGCAAAAAATGTTGGACGACCAAGTGGTGTCGCAAAATGCTTCGGGCGAATATTTCATAACAGAAGGTACAGCACAAGAATAAGCAAATCAAAAAGTTTAACCAAACTTAATATAAAAATCACAGAAAAAAGTTATCAATAAATAAAAAATACTTATCTTTGCATTATTAATAATAACCAAAAACACAAAACATGGCAACAAAGAAAAAAGCAACCGAGGCTGAAGAAAAAAAAGCCACCAAAACTGCTAAAACAACCACAAAAAAAGCAACAAAAAAAGAAGAGCCAGCATCAATCTTTAACTCTTCTAAGGTAAAGACAACTTTTTCGATTTCTCAGGAAGCCGCCAACAACGCTCAAACCGTTAATCTTGCGGGCGATTTCAACAATTGGGACAAAGAAAACACCGTGATGAAATTTGACGAGAAGACCAAGACTTTCTCTGCCGAAATAGAACTTGAAAAAGGCGTTCACCAGTTTCGTTACATCTTCGACGGCACTATCTGGGGCAACGATCCCTACCTTCCCAAAGAAGAAAACGACCTTGGCATCAATTCGGTTATCGAAGTTAAGTAGTTTTTTTTGAAAAATGAAAATAAAAAAGCAAAATGATTTAGTCATTTTGCTTTTTTTTTAGATATTTGCGCTGGAAAAATAAGCTCAATAGATGAAACTAACAGCAGAACACCTTATAAAAATATACGGGAAGCGTACCGTTGTTAAAGACGTGTCGATCAACGTGTCGCAGGGCGAGATTGTAGGTCTGCTCGGCCCTAACGGAGCAGGAAAGACCACCTCGTTTTACATGATTGTGGGACTTATCAAGCCCAACGGCGGACAGATTTTTCTCGACAGTACAGAAATCACTAAGTACCCGATGTACCGCCGCGCGCAGCTCGGCGTGGGATATTTGCCCCAGGAGGCATCGGTATTCCGCCAGATGAGCGTGGAAGACAACATCAAGTCGGTGATGGAGGTGCGCGGATTCAGCAAGGAGTATCAGAAGCAAAAACTCGAAAGCCTTATCGAGGAGTTCGGCCTCGGACACATCCGCAGGAGCCTCGGAATACAGCTCTCGGGCGGTGAGCGTCGCCGTACCGAAATTGCCCGAGCCCTCGCCGTGGATCCTAAGTTTATACTTTTGGACGAACCTTTCGCCGGTGTTGACCCTATTGCCGTAGAAGACATCCAAGGCATTGTGGCAACGCTCAAAAACAAGAATATCGGCATCCTTATCACCGACCACAATGTGGATGAGACACTCGCCATAACCGACCGCGCATATCTGCTTTACGACGGAAAAATTCTTCAGGCAGGAACGCCCGAAGACCTCGCCAACGACCCCGAAGTGCGCCGCGTATACCTTGGCAAAAACTTCGAGCTACGCCGTCCCGCTTACCTCACCAACAGCGAGGAGGGGGAAGAAGAGTCCAAGCCAGAAGAAGAACTCCTGACAGAAGGAGAACCTCAGCTAAAAGAAGAACCCAAATCCGACATAGAAAACACCACAGACATAGATGGAAATTAATCTTAAAAAACCGATAGCATTTTTCGACCTTGAGTCCACCGGTTTGAACATCAGTTCCGACCGCATAATCGAGGTGTGTGTGCTAAAAATCAATCCCGACCATAGCGAGGAATCTTTTGTTTCCCGTGTTAATCCTACGATTCCTATGAGCAAGGAGGCTATAGAAATCACCGGCATCACCGACGACGACCTCAAAGAGTGCCCAAAGTTTGCCGACATTGCGCCCAGGCTCAACAAGTTTATCGAAAACTGCGACCTCGCCGGATTCAACTCCAACAAGTTTGACCTGCCTCTGCTCGCCGAGGAGTTTCTTCGCGTAGGCATCGACTTTGACATGAAGAAACGCCGCTCTATCGACGTGCAGGTGATATACCACAAGCTCGAGCAGCGCAATCTCGCAGCCGCATACAAATTCTACTGCGGCAAGGAGCTTACCGACGCACATTCGGCTCTCGGCGACACCCGTGCCACTTACGAAGTGCTTAAAGCCCAGCTCGAAAAATATCAGGACCAGATCGAAAACGACGTGGAAAAGCTTTCTGACTTTTCGGTGCAGACCAACAATGTGGATTTTGCCGGACGCTTTGTCTACGACGAGCAAGGCAACGAGATTGTCAACTTTGGAAAGCACAAGGGAGCTAAGGTTACCGACGTGCTTAAAGCCGAACCTAATTACTACACTTGGATGATGAACGGAGATTTCCCGCTCTACACCAAAAAAGTGCTTACCGCCATAAAGCTCCGCGGCGCGCGGCTAAACAGATAATATTGCTGCCAGCGACTCGTATATTGAGTTGCTGTCGGCATCGTTGTCGGCTTCTACCACTGGAATAGATTTTTGGGTGACAAAACGCTGTATCTGGTTGGCGAATATCGATTTGGTAAGGCGCATGTCTATAATTGCGGCGTCGTACTTTTCGTTGTCATCGTCGGGCAGCGAGTCAAACTTCTGTTCCAAAGTGTACACCTTATAATGTACATCGGTTTTGATGAGCATGTTGGTGATGTATACTGATAGGAAACGGTCTTTTGCCATCACCACCACGTTTTTGCCTCGCCATCGGTATGTGTTTTCGATGGAAGTAAGTTCTGCTTTGTGGTATGGTACTGCCACGTAGAAACTTGTGCCTTCGCCTTTTTCAGATTCTGCCCAGATTCTGCCGCCTAAATACTCTATTACGGCTTTCGACACTGCCAAACCTATGCCCGAACCGTAGCCGGGAGTGGTGGAGGAGTCGGTGGTGTAACGTGTAAAAATGGTTTCCAATGTTGGGTTGTCGATGCCTATGCCCGTGTCCGAAACTTCGAAGACAATTTCGGAGCGGTCTTCGCTGAGCGAGCATCTGAATGAGATTCTTCCCGCGTTGGTATACCGACAGGCGTTGTTAATAAGGGTTTTGAGAACCTTGGTAATGATTTGAAAGTCGGTTTTTACCACTTGGTCTTCGCCTTTGATGGTTATTTCGCGCACAAACTCGATACGGCGGTTGTTGAGGTAGAGGCTTCGCAGGTTGTAATACACGCATACCTCGTTGAATAGGTAGCCTATGTCGCCGGAGGTTTCGCAGGGTTTGAACGAGCCGTCCTCTATTTTTTCCATGTCGGAAATCTCGTCGAGCAGCAGCATGATGTCGCCGCACTGCTGTTTTACCACGGCGATAAAATTGCTGCGGTCTTCGATGCTGCCAAACGACATTGCGTTGTCGAGATAGTCGTTGATAGCCGCTATGGGTGTCTTCACCTCCTGGCTGATGTAGGCAATGAATGTTTTTTTGCTTTTTTCGGCGGTTTCCGACTTCTCTTTAGCCTCGGTGAGCGCCTTGTTGATGGAGTTGATTTTTTCGTTGTTCTGTTTCAGCTCTTTGTTTAGTAGCTCGTATTGGCGGTTTTGCTCGCGGAGCTGCATCTGGTTGTGCCTGAGCAGTTCGCGCTGTATATACTGGTCGTTGACATTATGCACTACGCCCACATATCCCGAGAGGTTTCCAAATCTGTCGAAACGCTTGATACCCCGTGCCGTGCATCTTATTTGCACGCCGTCTTTATGCTTGAGTATAAGGTCGCTATCGAAAATGGCGTTTTTGTCGGCGTTTTTGTCTATATAGCCGATGAGGTTGTGTTTCGACTCTATTCCGCTTATAAACTCGAAAGGCTTTTTGCCGATGATGTCGTCTGGGTTGTATCCCAAAATCTTGGTGACGGAGCTGCTGACGTATGTTACATATCCATGCTTGTCCATTTCCCAAAGGCAGTCGTCGGTGCAGAGTGCCACGTTGTTGAATTTTTCCTCGCAGTTGGCGAGCTGCTCCTTGGTGTCCCATCGCGAAACGTCGTTAACCATGAGCTTTCCCAAGAGTATCACCGCCGCCGGAAATATTCCGAGAACAGCCGGTGCGAGGGTGAGCATTTTGGTGGCTGTGTCCTGATGCGACAATCCTAATGCAGGTAGCATTACGAACATCGGTATGTGTACCACAAACGCTAACAGAATCAGGGTTCTATGATAGCGTCCGGTTATCCATCCGGGCCGGACTTTGTTTAGCAGTATGCCGCTCAATGCCGCGATAGCGATAGTTATGAGGTCGAATGTGAGGTACGCTCGGGCGTTCCATAGTTCTGACTCCATATCTTCGGAGTATAACGGTATTGGCGAGAAAAAAAATCTGTACACGGCAAAACCCGCCATCACCACCGCTGCCGCGAATGTGGGGCATGTTCCGAAAAACAGCCCCGAAAGCGACAGCAGCACGGTTTTGGCATCGATAAATATTGCACTACCGCGGTACCAGCCGATATTCTCTATCATCAGCAAAATACCCGTACAGCCCACTACCAAGCCTGTGGCAACCTGCATCAGAGGCTTGTTGGTTTCGCGGTATTTTACCCAGTAGAAATCGTAAATCGACCTGAATATCAACAGAATTCCTACATTGATTACAAAATCTGTAATGTCTGCCTTATTCATAAGCGGTATGGGGGTGTTCCAAAAAAGTTTTTACACTTCGGGGAAGAATTTGCGGTCGTTGTCGTTTTCCACCTCGAATTTAAAAATGGTTTTCTGGTTGTAGGATTTGCCCGGACGGAGTATCGCGCTCGGAAAACCGCTGTTGTTAGGAGCGTCGGGGAAAAACTGGGTTTCGAAACAGCACGCGCTCTGGCGTGGAATCGGTTTGCCGCAGCGGTGGATGAGGGTGTTGTCGAGCCAGTTGCCGGTATAGAACTGCATTCCGGGGTAGTTGGTGAACACCTTTAATATACGTCCGCTGTGGGGGTCTTCCACCTCGGCGGCCAGAAACATTCCGCCGTCCTTGGTGTTGAGCACGTAGTTGTGGTCGAAAGCGAAGTCCTTGATGGTTTTCAGGCGGCGGAACTTGCGGAAGTCGAAGTCGGTGTCGTATACCGGCAAAATCGCTCCTGTGGGGATGCAGTCGTCTTTTACCTCGGTGATGGCATCGGCGTTAATCATAACAGCGTAGTCGGCAATGGAGGTGATTTTGAAGTTGCCGCTGAGGTTGAAATATGCGTGCTGCGTGAGGTTTACCGGTGTGGCCTTGTCGGTAACAGCCTGGTAGTGCATAACGAGCTCGTTGTTTTTGGTGAGCTTGTAAGTAACCGATGCGGTGAGCGTGCCGGGGAAATTCTCTTCGCCGTCGGGGCTCACGTATTCAAATGTTATCTCGGGTTCATCGCTGTTTTCGGTTCTCTTGACGCTCCAGTCTCTCGTGCTGAAACCGTTAGGCCCTCCGTGTAGGCTGTTGGGACCGTCGTTGGGGTTGAGCTTGTATTCCACGCCGTCGAGGGTGAACTTGGCTCCGCCTATGCGGTTGGCGTAACGTCCGGGAACTACGCCGATATACGACTGGTTCTTGACATATTCGTCGTAGTCCTTGAGCTCGAGGATAACGTTTTCGGACCGGCCGTCTCTGCCGGGTACGTTGATATTGGTGATAGTTGCGCCGCGTTGTATAAAACCGGCTTGCATGCCCATACCGTTGTCGAGTATGTAGCGCTTTATGCCCTTTGCGGCATCGTAGATTTCGGTCTTTATCATATTATAATGTGTTTTTTTGCAAATATACTGTTTTTTCCGTTTTGGTTGATGTTACAAATATAGCGACTTTTTATTTACGAGCAAATATTTTTTGCCATAAAAAATTACGCGGATTATTAATGCCGTAAAAAATTATTCATTATTCATAAAAATGAACAAAATGAATAGTAGGAATTATTAAAATGTGATAGTATATTAGCATTGAATTCTGAAATCGATATTTCAGACACAGGTAATTATAAAACACACATTAAAAAAAATAGAGAGGTTTAATTATGAGACAGTTGAAAATTACCAAACAAGTTACCAATCGCGAAGCGGCTTCGCTCGACAAGTATTTACAAGAAATAGCAAGAATAAGTCTTTTGAAGGATGACGAGGAAGTAGACCTCGCAGCCAAAATCCGCAGAGGAGACCAACAGGCTTTGGAACGGCTTATAAAAACTAATCTCCGTTTTGTAGTCTCTGTTGCAAAACAATATCAGAACCAGGGGCTCAGCCTTCCCGACCTTATTAACGAAGGCAATGTGGGGCTTATCAAAGCAGCCCAGCGTTTCGACGAGACCAAAGGATTCAAGTTTATTTCGTACGCAGTGTGGTGGATCCGCCAGTCGATACTCCAGGCCTTGGCTGAGCAGGCGAGGATGGTGCGCCTTCCGCTCAACAAGATTGGCGCAATTTCAAAGATTAACCAGACATACAGCAAACTTTTCTACGAATTTCAGCGCGAGCCCAGCGCAGAAGAGATAGCCAAGGAACTTGACATCATGCCCAAGGAGGTGCGCGGCGCGTTGCTCAACACAAGCCATCATACCAGCATCGACGCTCCGGTGGGAGAGGGCGAAGACTCCTGCGTGGTAGACTTTATGCAGACCAGCGAGGTGTCGAAACCCGACAACGGACTTATGACCGACTCGCTCCGAATCGAAATCAAGCGTATGCTCAGCACTCTTGGCGAGCGCGAGGCGGATATCGTTAAACTATACTTCGGTATCGACGCGCCCCACGCATTCACTCTCGAAGAAATAGGCGAGAAATTCGGCCTTACACGCGAGCGTGTACGCCAGATCAAGAGCAAGACCATCAAGGCGTTGAAATCTAAAAGCTTTCTTATCAAACAGTATTTGTAGCAAGTAGTAATATATCAGGGAACTACCGGCAAGCATAGATTTTTCTTTTTCATTTTTATTCTCCTCTATATTCCATTTATAGTGCAAACTAAACAAAGTGACGGTAGTTCCCTATTTTTTTGCATAATTCACAATTCATAATTTCTAAAAGTTAACAATTTGAAAACCTACCGTATTTGTTTTTAATCTGAAACTTTTTTTATTTTGCGGTTCGGAAAAAAATCGCAAAAAATGACATTCACCATAAAAATTGGCTCAAACGTACTTACACGCGCCGACGGAACATTAGATACCGAGCGAATGGCAGGTCTTGTAGCCGAAATAGCCCACCTCCATAGGGCAGGACACAAAATCATTCTTGTTACATCAGGTGCAGTAGCAGCAGGTCGAAGCATGATTCAAGGTTATCAAGAACTCGACCCCGTGGCTCAACGTCAGATACTTTCGAGCATCGGTCAGGTAAAACTTATCGACCAATACAAACAGATTTTCGACCTCTACAATATCCGCATCGGGCAGATTCTTGTTACCAAACAAGATTTTTCTACTCGCGAGCACTACCTCAATATGCGCAACTGTATACTTGCTCTTTGGGGTAGCAATGTTATCCCAGTGGTTAACGAAAACGACACTGTATCAGTAACTTCGCTGATGTTTACCGACAACGACGAACTTTCTGGACTGATGGCGTCGATGATGAATTGCCAAAAGTTGTTTATACTCAGCAATATCGACGGAATTTTCAACGGTAATCCATCCGACCCTGGCACTTCGGTGATACGCGAAATTAAGCAAGGTGCTAACATTGCGCAATATGTGCAAACCACAAAATCGGGTTTTGGACGCGGCGGAATGCAGACCAAATGCCGCATTGCCCGCAAAACAGCCGATTCGGGTATCGACGTGTACATTGCCAACGGAACCAAGCAAGATGTTATAACTCATTTGGTAGAAGGCGACGCAAATTTTGTTTGCACTCACTTTGTGGCAGGCGAACAGAGCGCAGCTGTAAAAAAATGGATTGCATATTCCGACGGTTTTGCAAAAGCCTCTGTTACAGTTAACAACGGTGCCAAAGCTGCACTTCTTTCGCACGAAAAAGCTGCAAGCCTTTTGCTTCCCGGAATAACCAATTACAACGGCGACTTTAAAAAAGACGATATACTTTTGATTAAAGATCAAGAAGGCAACACCTTAGGCGTAGGTCGTGCCGGAATGGACAAAGACAAAGCCGAAAAAATGACACCCGACGACCGTTCTAAGCCCTTGATTCATTACGACTATCTTTACATATACCCCGAAAATCAATAGTTTGAATAAAAAAATGGAACAAACACTAATTCAATTAAAGGCAGTTAAGGAGGCGGCGCGACGCACAAATCCTATTGCAGCAGACAAAAGTACAGCGATTCTCAACGCATTTGCCGATGCTCTCGAACAAAACACCGATCGCATTATTGAGGCAAACAAAAAAGACCTTGCGCGTATGAATCCCGAAAACCCAATGTACGACCGTCTTTTGCTCAATGCCGACCGCATTAAGGGAATTGCAGACGACACACGCAATGTGGCTACATTAGAAGCTCCTTGCGGCGAAGTTCTTGAAACAAAAATACTTCCGTCGAAACTCAATCTCAAAAAAGTGCGCGTTCCGTTGGGTGTGGTGGGCGTAATTTACGAAGCTCGTCCCAATGTAACTGTTGATGTGGCAGCACTTTGTTTGCGTTCAGGCAATGCCGTGGTGCTAAAAGGCGGTAGCGATGCAGCCGACAGCAATGCAGTTTTGGTAGATATAATGCACAATGTATTAACCAATTGCGGTGTAGATAAAGATATTATTCAACTTTTGCCTCCCGGTCATGAGGCTGCCACCGACCTTATGAATGCTGTTGGATATATCGACGTGCTGATTCCCCGTGGCAGCAAAAACCTTATCAATGCAGTACGCGACAATGCAAAAGTGCCTGTAATTGAAACAGGTGCGGGCGTGGTACACACTTATTTCGACAAGGACGGCGACCTCGAAAAAGGAAAACGCATTATTTGCAATGCCAAAACTCGCCGTGTGAGCGTTTGCAATGCGTTAGACTGCTTGATTATCAATAGCAACCGTCTCAACGACCTGCCCGCTATTGCCGCTCCCCTTGCAGAAAAAAATGTAGAGATACTTGCCGACGAACGTGCTTATAAGGCATTAGAAGGCAATTACAAAGCATCATTAAAACACGCTCAGGAAAGTGATTTTGGATACGAATTTCAAGCATTACGCATGGCAATCAAAACGGTTGACAACCTTCAAGAGGCATTAGACCATATTTATGCATATTCGTCGAAACACTCTGAGGCAATCATTACCGAAAATACCGCTGCCGCTGAAACTTTTGTAAACTCTGTGGATGCCGCTTGTTGCTACATCAACACCAGCACTGCATTTACCGACGGAGCGCAATTTGGATTAGGTGCCGAAATTGGCATAAGCACCCAAAAACTTCACGCCCGCGGACCTATGGCATTAAAAGAACTCACAAGCTACAAATGGATTGTAACAAGCGATGGCGCTACCCGTGCGTAATCATCACACCTTATATAATATAAGTGTTATCAAAGATGCGTTTGTTTACAATAACTTTAAATACAAAGTATATATTTATTCAATTTTCTTTATAATTTTGGCGGAAATTGTATATTTATCCATTTTGCATGGATAAATGCATAAAAACGAAGTAATACATATTCAAAAAAGCAACAATATGAATGGTTCAAGTAATTTTATTGAAGCGTTACAACTGATGGGTATCGGTTTGAGCACCGTGTTTGTGGTGCTTTTGCTGGTTATTCAGTTTGGCAAACTGCTAATCAAAGTGGTAAACAAAGTTGCGCCCGAAGAAGAAGCACCGCAAAAAGCAGTGTCTACTTCCACTCAGGCGGCTATTGCTCCCGATGTGCAGCAGGCTATCGCAAAAGCGATTGAGCAAATTACAGGCGGCCGTGGTCGCGTAGAAAAAATTGAAAGAATTTAATTAAAAACGGTTAAACCGAAACAAGTTTAAAAAAAATGAGCAAACAAGTAAAATTCAACCTTGTATTCAGAGACTTGTGGCAGAGTTCGGGAAAATATCAGCCACGTGTCGACCAACTTTTAAAAGTTGCACCCGCTATTATAAAGATGGGCTGCTTCGACCGCGTTGAAACCAACGGCGGTGGTTTTGAGCAAGTTAACCTCCTTTACGGCGAAAATCCTAACAAATCGGTTCGTGCATGGACCAAACCTTTTCACGAGGCAGGTATCCAAACCGAAATGCTCGACCGCGCACTCAACGGAATCCGTATGAACCCGTGCCCGGTAGACGTTCGTAAACTTTTCTACAAAGTAAAATATACTCAGGGAACCGACATCGCACGTACATTCTGCGGATTGAACGACCCGAGGAACATCATTCCTTCTATCGGTTATGCTCACGCGGCTACTCGTCCCGACGGCACTCACATGATTTCGCAGTGCTGCCTCTGCATCACCGAGAGCCCTATTCACACTGTTGAATACTACGTAAACCTTGCTAAACAGCTTATCGACGCAGGTGCCGACGAAATCTGTATCAAGGATATGGCTGGTATCGGCCGTCCCGTAAAACTCGGCAAAATTGTTAAAGGAATTAAAGATTACAAAGATATAGTTGTAGAATACCACTCTCACGCAGGTCCTGGTTTTGCTATGGCTTCTGTTTTGGAAGTATGCAAAGCTGGTTGCGACTACGTTGACGTTGGTATGGAGCCCCT
>JAFYFR010000029.1 GCA_017543645.1 Bacteroidales bacterium | reverse complement strand
TGAGATATTACATCTATTTGTATAACCCGATTTTATTTTGTGTATAATCACTGTTTCAGAGTCTTCGATAAAAATTGCCTCGTCGTATTGCTGGGCTATGGCATATTCAATATCATCCTGTTTGTCTTCTGAAATGATATCTGATATTTTTTGATGTGCTAAATAGTTGCCTTGTAGTTTATTTGCTATATCAAAGTGCTCAGGCTTGTAATAAATCAAAGTTTTCCTCATATAAATTCCTTCGTTACGACAAATGGAGACTTACTTATCCATTACCTCCCACAAATTTAAAACTTTATAATTATTGGCATCCCAACATATATTTTTGTATTGCGTGGGATTAACTATCAGTTGCTGCCAATTTTCCTTTTTTAGTTCGGGATCAAAAGGACATTTGCGGCGGGCATCTTTGTATGCCTTTACCACCATTTCTTTGTTTTCTAAAACCCAGCAAAAATAGTCGCTGCCAACATATTTCTGATGCGTGTGTCCGTGTATGTTGATAAATTGATTGTCAGATAGAAAAACGGGTTCGTGACTTATATTCGGTGCGTTCGGCATTTTTGATAATCCGTTCGTGCAGCAAATGCAGGTCGCTTGTGATGTATTCTTTTTTCATTGGAGTTGATGTTGATGGATTGATGAAAAATTATTTTGCTATCTTTAATTTCAATTCAGCAGCCTTCTGACCTATTTCAGACATCTCTTTGATGTTGGATGCGCCGAAACTGAGGGCGTTGAAGCCCGACAGGATGGGGTGAATGTAGGTGTCGGCTTTGAGTTTGTTTGCTTCGTATTTGGCAATGTCGGGACGGCTGTTGAAATAGTCGGTAACAATTTCGGTAGCTTCGCCGAATGTAATCTTGGCAACGTCGGGCATTGTGAGCAGACCTTTGATAATTGGCTCGTACTCAGAAGGTACAAACGATTCGCCTTCCTGACGGAGATCCACTACTAGCGTATATTCCGCACCCATGGATTTCACCACGTCGACCGGAAGGTTATTGTAAAATCCTCCGTCAACGTAGATGTTGTCGTCGATGGTAACATTATCGTAAATGTATGGAATTGCAGATGAGGCCATTACAGCATCAAGTACCGAGCCTTCGGATAGTACCACTTCTTTGAGCTCCTTGGTGTCTGCCACCACGCAGCGGAAGGGAATTTGGAGGTCGTCGAAAGTGCTAACGCCTTTGGCGTCAAGCAAGTCGCTTACCATCTGCCTGATAACCGAGCTTTTCTTAGCATTTTCTTTGTTGAGCGATGCAAAAACATCCTCCAACTCTTGGGCTTTGTAGCCAGCCGAGTAGAGGGCACCCACAATCGAACCTATGCTGGTGCCGGAAATATAGTCGATTTTGATGTTTTTTTGCTCGATAACTTTGAGTGCGCCAATTTCGGCAGCGCCTTTTGCACCGCCTCCGCTAAGTACGAGTCCTACTTTTTTGTCGCCAGGGGCAAAGATTTCTTCTTCTTCCTCAATGGTGTCATCTGATTTTTCGCATGCGGTTGCCAAAAATAACATCAGCAACAGCAGTAAGTTTGTGATTTTTTTCATCGTGAAATTATATAGTATTGTTAAAGATTATTTACTTCTTTAAGATTTGCAATCGCCTGATCCAAGTCGGCTTGTGTTACGCGTCCGTAGGGGTCGATTTTTTGCTCGCTTTTGGGTGCGCCCTCCTTGCCTTTGCCTTCGATAATGTGCCATGTGGCGCACCAGCAAACAGCCTCCCAATGGTCGGAGTCGATGTCGTAATAGTCGATATAATCATCGCTGCGTCCAAAGTCGATGGAGCGTTCGTAATCAAATGCCTCGGAGTATCTCATTAGCATAAACATAAGGTCCTGACGGGTAATCCATTTTTCAGGGCTGCAGTAGTTGCCTAAAAATTCGGGATAACCCATGAAGAGGGCTCTCATCTCACCCCAAATCAGCGCTTTTTCGTATTGTGTGTCTGCCACGTCTAAGTAACTTGACTTATGGCTGCCTACGTTGGGACTTCCTGCCATTTGGTAAAGATAGTTGACCACATATCCGCGTGTCAGACAGTCGCTTGTCTTCACACCTGGATCAAGGTCGGAGTATCTCTCGGTTGTAGCCAGATTTCCGTGAGATGCGTCGCTTAGATTTACATTTATGTTGACCCAAAGATAGAGTTTGTTGTCTTCGCCGGTAGACACGTCGCCGCCCAAGTCGATGTACCATTCGTGGTCTATTTTTGATTTTTCGTAAGTGCCTTTGTCGTGTGCTTTTATGAGGTATGGTGTGTAGCCAATGTCTAACGAGGTAAACTTGTTGTGAGCCGCCCACAAAAAGCGCATCTGCGGAGTGGACGAAAGGTCAAGATTAGAGATGCTGTTGTCTTGACATTCAAGTATTACTATTTTAGGATTATTTGACAAGTCTAACTCGGTGATTTGGTTGTAGCTACAAATAACTTTGTATAGTTCGGGATTGTGGCTTAAATCTAATTTTGAGATGCCGGTTTTGGCGCAGTTGAGCGTTTGCAGACCTGCCATGTGGCTGATTTTCACCTCACCGAGATTCTCGTTGTACCAAAAGTTCAAACGTTTCATCATCTTGTTGTTAGAGAGGTCTAACTCGGTGAAATTGTTTTGAAAAGCATCCAAATGCTGTAGTTTGGGATTTTTGGATAAGTCGAGTTCGTCAAGCTGGCACGTTCCGCACATGAGGTGTTCGAGTTCGGGATTGTGGGTAACGTCGATATGTTTGAGCGGGCAGGTGTTACATTCGATATACGCCATCTTTGGGTTGTTGCTTACGTTGAGCGACGTAAGTTTGGGGTTGTTGTGACAATATACCCAAAGGAGGTCGGGCAGGTCTGAAAAATCGAGCGACGAGAAATTATTGTCTGAGCACCAGATTCCTGTGAGCAGTTTGTTGTTGCCGAGGTTCCAGTTAGAAATTTTGTTGCCTTGACAATATATGCCTCGCAATTCCAACAGATACTCAATACCTTGGAGTGATTTTACGCCGCTGTTTTCGCAATGGATGTTGCGTATGTGGATGATTTCGTCAACGTCTAATGTGCCATCGCCGTTTTTGTCGTAGTCGCGAGTAGAGATTATCGAACGGAATACAGGGTCGGGAAATGTTGTTGCGGTGATTTCTACCGGAATAATTTCCTCGAGCTTGATGATTTCCGGCCTGTCGTCGGGAGTATTGTCTGGCTTGTCGTCTTTGTTGCACGACATTGATAATAAGGCTGCGAGTATCAGACTAATACTCATCCTAAGGTAGTGTTTCATTGTTAGATAGTTATTAAATTGTTAATAAGTTTGAATTCATGTGCAAAAATAGTTTATTTTTTCAGGAAAACAAATTTTTATCTGATATAATTCTAATTATCTGTATCTTGTTTCCAAAATCTTTTCTGAAATATAATCTCCAACCTCAGTAGTGGAAAATGATTTACCTTCTGCGATGTCTTCGGTGCGGATGCCGTTGGCAAGGGCGGTGTTGACTGCCGAGGTTATGATGGCTGATTCTTCTTTCATGTTGAATGAGGTTTCCAACATCATAGCCGCCGAAAGTATCGCTGCCATAGGATTGGCGATGTTTTTGCCTGCCGCCTGTGGATACGACCCGTGGATTGGCTCATAGAGCGATGTGTATTCGCCTACCGATGCGCTCGGCATCATTCCCATCGAGCCGGTGATAACGCTCGCCTCGTCGGTGAGAATGTCGCCAAAGGTGTTTTCGGTAACAATTACGTCAAAGTCGCGGGGGGTGGTGATGATTCGCATCGAGGCATTGTCTACAAACATATAGTCGGTGGCGATGTCGGGATAATCTTTGCTGATGCGTATTGCGGTTTCGCGCCAAAGCCGTGATGTGGCAAGAATGTTGGCTTTGTCTACCACGGTTACTTTTTTGCGGCGCGAGGCGGCAAGGTTAAACGCTGTTTTAAGTATCCGTTCTATTTCGTATGTGGAGTAAGTGTTTGTGTCAAAGGCTGTTTTGCCATCTTCTGTGCGACCTTTCATTCCAAAATACATTCCTCCCGTGAGTTCGCGTACCACCACAAAGTCGGAGTTTTCTATAATCTCGCGTTTGATGGGTGAGCGGTGGATAAGTGCCTTAAAAGTGTATATTGGGCGGATGTTGGCGAAAAGTCCGAGGTCTTTGCGGATTTTTAGCAGACCTTGTTCGGGGCGGACTTTGGCGTTGGGGTTGTTGTCGTATTTTGGGTCGCCGAATGCGCCGAAGAGTACCGCGTCGCACTTTTTGCAGGTTTGGATTGTGGAGTCGGGCATCGGGTCGCCGCATTGGTCGATGGCAGACGCGCCGCCGATTGTGGGAACAAATTCAAATGTGTGTCCCGAGATTTTGGCAATGGCTTCGAGGGCTTTCTGAGCCTCGGCTGTTACATCGGGGCCTATGCCGTCGCCACCGAGTACTGCAATACGTTTTTTCATAGATGTGTGTATAATGATTCAAATCTAATTATCTCATTCTTAATGTTTAACAGCCACTGTGTTGTGTCAAATCCGTTGATGAGGCACTCTTTGCGGAATGGGTCGATGGTGAAGGGGAATGTTTCGCCGCCTTGGATGCCAACAGTTTGTGCCTCGATGTTTATCTCAAAGGCGGCATCTTTGTTATCTATAGCCCATTGTGACAATATGTTGCATTGGCTTTCGGGTAAGATGAGCGGGAAAAGTCCGTTGTTGAAGGCGTTGTTCTTGAATATATCGGCGAACCCTGTGGCAATTATCACCCTGAAACCATAGTCGTAGAGTGCCCACACGGCGTGCTCGCGGCTCGATCCGCATCCGAAATTGTTGCCGGTGATGAGTATTTTGCGGCTGCCGGGGTATTGGTTGAGGCAGAAATTGGGGTTTGTCCGCAGGTCGCAGAATAGTTTTTCTCCAAAGTTGCCACGGCTTACGGCTTTGAGAAATCGCGCCGGAATTATCTTGTCGGTGTCGATATTGTCGCTCTTGAAGACAACTGCCTTGGATATGGTGATGTTGTTCTTTTCCATACTAAATAAATTCTATAGGGTTGACAATCAAGCCTGTAACGGCTGCGGCTGCGGCAGTGAGCGGACTGGCGAGTATGGTTCTCGCTCCTTCGCCCTGACGTCCTTCGAAATTGCGGTTTGATGTTGACACACAGTAGTTTCCGCTTGGCACTCTGTCGGCGTTCATTCCTAAGCACGCCGAACAGCCGGGCAGCCTGAGTTCCGCCCCTGCGGTTGTAAATATCTTGTCTAAACATTCGTCTTTGATTTGGTTGAGCACTTGTGCAGAGCCTGGCACTATCCACGCCTTCACTCCGTTGGCAATTTTTCTGTTATTAATAATGTGTGCCGCCAAACGGAAATCCTCAATACGTCCATTGGTGCAACTGCCTATAAATACATTTTGCACTTGTTTGCCAATTAGTTTTTCGCCTGCGTGGAAATCCATATACCGCAGAGCGCGGACAAACTTTTTGTCGTCGGTGCGGTCGGGAATAACGCCGTCGATAGCCATTGCCATTCCGGGATTTGTGCCGTAGGTGATCATTACGGGAACTTTTGAGGCGTCGATGTCCACAGCCTTGTCGAAATAGGCTCCCGGGTCGGTGAATAGTTGCCGCCATTGTTCCTCAGCTTTTACGAAATCTTCACCCTGCGGCGCGTATGGACGTTTCCTGATATAATCGATTGTGGTTTGGTCGGGGGCTATCAACGCTCCTCTTGCACCCATTTCGATGCTTATATTGCAGAGTGTCATACGCGATTCTACCGACAGTGTGTTTATGGTGCTGCCCGAAAATTCGATGAAATAGCCTGTGCCTAAGTTGGTTCCGTATTGCGAAAGAATGTAAAGCGCAAGGTCTTTGGATGTAACGCCTTTGCTCAGCGAGCCTTCTATCCTGATGTTCATCTGTTTGGGCTTGTATTGCAGCAGGCATTGCGTAGCGGTAACGGTTTCCACCTCCGACGTGCCAATCCCGAACGCTATGCAGCTGAGAGCCCCGTGTGTGGAGGTGTGACTGTCGCCGCAAACTATGGTCATTCCTGGCTGTGTTAATCCAAGTTCGGGACCCACCACGTGCAGAATGCCGTTGTAAGGGTGTTCGAGACCAAAAAAAGGAATGTCGAAATCCTTAGTGTTGCGTTCCAATGCCGAAATCTGCGCTTCTGACAGCGGATCTTGCACTGGTCGCAAATGGTTGTGTGTGGGTATGTTGTGGTCGCAAATAGCAGTAATGCGCTCAGGCATAAGAGGTTTTATGCCTCTGCGCCTGATACCCTCGAATGCCGCCGGCGACGTTACCTCGTGCATATACTGACGGTCGATAAACAGCACATCAGGTCCGCCTTCGATGGTCTTAACTACGTGATTGCTCCATATTTTGTCGAAAAGGGTACTTGCTTTCATATTCTTTGTTTTTGTACTCCAAATATACGAAAAAAAAGAGTCTGTTTCGCCAATTTGTGCAAAAAAAAATGCCGCATTAAAAAAATGCGGCAACCATAAATAAATGCTTATCTTATCTTTTGTTGTATAAAATTAGTCTTCTTCGTAGTCGCTTTCATCTTCTTCGGGCTCACCGTTAAGCATAGCCTCGTATGTGGGAATCCAATTGTTTTTAACATTTGCTAAAACATCGTCGAATGTGCCGCCCAAAATTGCTTTAGAAGCCTCGCTCTGTTGGTTGTAGAATGAAGGATCTTTAGTTTTGCCTTTTTCAAATCCGGCAGCAATTTTTTTAGAAAGGTCGAGAGCTTCTTGTGTGTCCAACTGCTCACCAGTCTGAGTCATGCCGACAAGAGCCATATATGCACTAATGGCACTGCTAATAAGGTCGTTGCAAGTGGCTTTGTCTTGTGCGCTGAGAATTACTTTTGCGTTGGCAATTACGCCTTTAAAGTCTTTGTTTTGCAATGCTTTTTCCATAGCCTGCATCTCTTTGGGAAATGATGAAGATTCGCCACAAGATACGAACATTACTGCGCAAATCATTGCAGCAGCTATTAATGATAATACTCTTTTCATTTTAGATAATAATTTAATGTTATTTTATGACTGACGTTAGTGTTCTTTTTTTACACCTTTTGTTGGCAGCAAAAGTATGTTATTTTTTTGATTTTCGTATTGTTTGACCTAAAAAAATGCCTATAAACTGCAATTTTTTTGTTTGATAATTATATTTAATTTTGTACCCTGAAAACAATAGTGTATAAAAATGGAATATTCTACTGATATAGTTATTATTGGCGCAGGTATAACTGGTTTGACCACAGCGTTTTATCTTGACCGCGCAAAACAGGATTTTTTAGTGATTGACAACCGCGATTATCCGGGCGGTGTGATTCGTACAGTAAAATGCGGTGAATTTGTGTACGAAACCGGTCCAAACACCGGCGTGCTTGGCTCGTTGGAGGCTGTGAAACTTTTTGAACAACTCCACGGCGAAAAATCTCTGACCGCCGACTACGCGCTCGAAAAGGCTTCCACCGCTGCCAAAAAGCGTTTTATTGTCAAGGGCGGAAAACCCGTTATTATGCCAATGGGTATTGGTAAGGGCATCTCCACAAGGCTTTTTACATTTAAAGACAAACTGCGTGTGCTTTTTGAGCCGTTTCGCAAACGTGGTACTAATCCCGACGAAACTTTGGCAGAGTTTGTAAAACGCCGTCTTGGTCAGAGTATACTTGATTATGCAATAAATCCTTTTATATCAGGAGTTTATGCAGGCGATCCAGGAATGTTGGTTACAAAATACGCATTTCCGAAACTATACAATTTGGAACAGAATTACGGCAGTCTGATTGGCGGCTCGGTCAAGATTGGCAAAGTCAAGAAAAAAGAAAAGGAACAAAATCCAGATTTAAAGAAAGTTACCCGTGAGACATTTTCTGCCGGCAACGGACTTTCAAACCTTGCTTATGGGCTTTACAATAGGATAGGAGAGGGGCGTTTTATTCTCTCGGCACAGAAGGCTGTGGTATCTAAAACCGACGGCGGCTATGAGGTGTCGTTTGTTAGAAATGGCGAACGTAACACTATTAAATGCCGCCGAGTAGTCAACACTGCCGGAGCATACGCTTTTCCCGAGTTGTTTCCATTTGTTGACAGTGAGGACAAGAAGTTGATTTCTAACGTTGTATATTCAGGTGTGGTAGAGTGTGCCGTGGGTTTTGAAAAATGGGAGGGCACGCCTCTCGACGGTTTCGGATGCCTTGTGCCGCAGAAAGAAAACCGCAAGATTCTCGGTGCGTTGTATATGTCCACATTGTTTAAAAACCGCGCTCCCAAGGACGGTGCACTTTTGGCTGTGTTTATGGGCGGTATCCGTCATTTGGATTACCTCGATTTGCCCGACACCGAGATTAAAGAGATGGCGGCAGAGGAACTTTCGTCTATTTTTGATATCAAGGATTTTGCTCCCGATATGTTTAAGGTAATGCGCCACAGCAAAGCCATTCCGCAGTATCAGGCTGATACAAAGCAACGTATGGAGGTAATCGAGAAAATCGAAACGCAGTTTCCCGGTCTTTTTGTGGGCGGAAATATGATTGGCGGAATCGGTATGTCTGACCGCATTAAGCAAGGTGTAGCTTTGGCGGAGAAATGCGTAAATAATTCATAATGCTTAAATGGATACTGCTATACTGATAGTGAATTATGGAACGCCTCGCAGTGCTAAAAAGAGAGATGTGAGGCGTTATCTGCGGCAGCTGTTAGACAACCGCCATGTTATGACTATGAATCCTTTGGGACGTAAGCTATTGGTAAACTGTATAATAGCTCCGTGCAGGACAAAAAAATCGACGGCTCTTTACTCTCGTTTGGAGACAATTAACGGCGAGATGCCACTGCTTGCCCACACAAAGGATTTTTGCGCCAAAGTGCAGGCTGTTTTTAATGGCAAAGCCGACGTTTATTTTGGAATGACCGCCGGAGATTGCCTTTTGAAAGACGTTCTCAGTCAGATTTACCTGCGAAATTATCGGCGGCTGATAGTTGTGCCGATGTTTCCGCAGTATACCGAATCCACTGTGGTGAACATTGCCGACGGGGTGATTTCCTTTTTTGCCGGAAAACTCAGCACACCTTATATTTATATATTTCCTGAATTTTACTCTTCGCCATTTTATTTGGAGAGTATGAAAATTTTGATAAACAATGCTTTAAATGGTTTTGAGTTTGACAAAATTATATTCAGCTATCATGGAGTGCCATTAAGGCATATAGATTTGGCTCATAGAGGAAAAACTTGCGACCAACTCGACTGCAAGCATTTAGTATCCGTTCAAAACAGCAAATGTTATCTTGCACAATGTTTCGCTACCACGCGCCTTATTTGCAATGCGTTGAATATCAGCGAAGAAAAAGCTGTAACTTCTTTCCAGAGCCGTTTTAGAGACGATTGGGTGAAGCCGTTTACCGATGCAGTTGTGAGGGAGACAGCAAAAAGGGGCACTAAGCGTATTGCTGTAGTAACCCCTTCGTTTACAGTTGATTGTTTGGAAACCACTGTCGAAATTTCCGACACTCTCCGTCAGACGTTTATCTCTTGTGGTGGCGAAGATTTTCGTTCAGTGCCATGCCTCAATGCCGAAGACTTCTGGGTGGAGAGGTTTTGTGCAATGGTTTCCAATGTTTTATAGATTATTTTAATTTTGCTTTCATCTGGTTGGCTTTGGCGGTCTGTCCCAAGTTGGCATAGAGAGCTGCGAGAAGTTGGATTGCCGATTTGTTTTCGGGATTAATCTGGTAAGCCTCCTCCACAAAGGGAAGTGTCTCGGCGAAAATCTTTTTGGCCTTGGTTATCTCGGCGTTGTATTTCTCAACGTCTGATTTAACGGCTTCGGCATCTTTGATAATCGTGTTGGCTTCGTCCATCTTGGGTTTTGCCAGAGCCACATATGATGTGCTGAGCATCTGTTTGAATGTGGCGTTTTCGGGAAACTCTTTTACTGCCTTTGTCATAAATTCTTGCAGCTGGTTGTACTCTTCAAGGCTCTGAAGGCAGGCTCCGCCAAATTTGTAGCATTTTTCTTTTTGGTAGCCTAATTCGACGCACTTGCCGAAATATTTTGCGCCGTTGGTGTAGTCCTTGCCCTTGTATGCGCTTACTGCGGCGTTAAAATAGAGAGCAGTGTCGGTAACTCCATCAGCCTCTTGTAGGTCAATGGCTTTTACAAAATTGGTTACAGCCGAGGCGTAGTCGCCTGCCTTGCTCTGTTCTGTGGCTGTTTTACGAAGTGCTGCTGCGTCTTCCTGTGCAAATACGGCAGTAGAGATGCCGAGTGCAAATGCTAAGATAATTATCTTTTTCATCATTATTTAAGTGTTAAAATTTGAAATGTTTTTTAAGTTAAATCGTGCAATATTAATAAATCTTTTTGTAATACAAAAATCTGTAATATTAATTTAACATTTATGCTCTTTTATTTTAGGAAATTGTTAATTGACGGAGTATTAACTTTTTTTTGCACTTGGAGGCTTAAACCATTGTTTTTTATCCAAGTCAATTTAACGAACATAAAATTGGTTATTTATATATTTTTACTCTATCATGAAAAATCACTTATTAATGCTTTTGGCGATAATGGCCATTGCTTTTTCTCAAACAACAACCTTTGCAGCATCTCCCCTCGGCAAGACGCTCATAATTGGCAAGCTCGTTGATGCCGGCAACAACTCTCCCGTAGAATATGCTTCGGTTGCGCTCTACAATCAGAACGACGCGTCGCTCGTAACGGGCGGACTTACCAAGTCGGACGGCTCTTTTGAAATTGAGGTGTCTAAGGCTGGTACTTACTATTTGCAGACCAACTTCATCGGCTACGAAACTGTCACTGTGCGCGACATTACCGTAACAGGCGAAGGCGGGCGCAGGAATCTTGGTGTAATCAAAATGTCCGAAAGCCGTACAGAGCTTGACGAGGTGGTGGTTTCTGCCAAGAAAAACCATATCGACTACAAGATTGACCGCAAGGTTATCAACATTTCCACCGATATTGCTGCCGACGGCGGTAGTGCTGCCGACGCTCTTGAGAATGTCCCTTCTGTAGAGGTTGACATCGACGGAAATGTCTCGCTCCGTGGCAACAGCAATTTCCAAGTGCTTATCGACGGCAAGCCTACTGCAATGGACGCAAGCGAGATTCTCAAGCAGACTCCCGCCGCCATGATTGAAAATATAGAGATAATCACCAATCCGTCAGCCAAGTATGACCCAGAAGGCGAAACCGGAATTATAAATCTTGTTACCAAGAAAAACGTGGTTCAGGGTGTAAATGGCGTGCTGAATCTCAACACCGGCTCGCAACATCGCTATGGTGGCGACATATTGCTCAATCTACGCCGCAAAAAAATCAACTATTTTGTTGGCGGACACTTCAACAACCGTGGCAACGAGTTTAGCAACGAGAGCAACCGTATAACCTACTCTCCCGAATCCGACAAGCATATCAATCAGACCAGCTCGAACCAAAACCAGTTTAAGCGCGGCGGATTGAAGATGGGTCTCGACATTTACCCCACCGACAACGATATTATTTCGGTAGGTGTGGAGGGCGGATTTGCAGCAAGCGATGCCGACGGACACACCGATTATGTCAACTGGTCGCAATTGAAACAGTCGTTGGAAAAGTTCGACAACCAGTATGTCAACTCGCTGAGCGACAATGGGAGTTCGTCTAACTATGTCAACACAACGATTTCGTATCAGCATAATTTCGCCGGTCAGGGACATAAGCTCAATTTCAGCGGCTTTATGTCGAAAAACCACAACGATGCCGACGATCAGTTTGATCAATATATTGATACTCATGTAGATATGTCGGAGGCTGTTCACAAAGGACACCACATCGACAATATCCGCGACAATATCCGCGGACGTTTCAATCTCGACTACACCCTTCCGTTTGCCAACGAGCAGAGGTTCGAGGCAGGTTCGCAGTTTGATTTCAACAGTAGCGACACCGATTACGACTATCTCGACCTTCAGAGCGACGGCTCTACTTACCTTACCAACGATGAATTTACCAACGACGTGCTTTTAAAACGCTACAACTGGTCGGCATATACTACATATTCAACACATTGGCTCGGTTTTGGATTCCAATTCGGATTGCGTGGCGAACTTACTCACCGCCTTATCGACACTCCCGACAAGGATTACAAAATGGATTTGTTCGACTTTTTCCCAACGTTGCACATTTCACGCGCCATAGGCGAAAACAATTCGGTGCAGGTTGGATATTCGCGTCGTATCCGCCGTCCGTGGGACAGAATGCTCAACCCGTATCCCGCTTACAGCGACGATTATTCGCGCAGTGTGGGCAATCCCGACATCAAGCCCGTATATTCCGACGCTTTTGAGTTCAACTATCAGATTTCGTACACCAAATGGTTTTTCGCCATTGAGACTTTCTACCGCCACACCGATGGTCAGACTCAGAACGTCAGCCATTTGGGCGACAACGACATCCTGATTTCTCGTCCCGAAAACCTAAGCACCAACAACGATTTCGGCGCAGGATTCACCTTGAATATCGACCCCTGCAAATGGTTCACTTCCAACACCGACATCGAATTGCGCCAGTACTACGTGCGTGGCAACTACGACGGCAAAGACCTCAGCCGCGACGGACATTCTTGGCGTATGCGTCAGCAGTTTACTTTCGCTCCCGCCAAAAATACCAAGATACAGATCAACCTCCGTTATCGTGGCGCTAACCAGTCGCTCATTTCGTCGAATCAAGGCAACTTTACTGCGGGACTTTCTGTTCGTCAGTCGTTTATGAACCGCAGAATTTCTGTTTCGTTCAATATTCGTGACATTTTCAAGACCCAGAACATGGAGTCGACCACCGAAACCGACACCTACTGGCTTTACAGCAAACGTTACCGCAAATCGCCAAACTGGAACATCGGTGTTAGCTTCAAAATCAACAACTACAAGGAGAAAGGTCCCGACGAGGGAGGCGAATCCGGCGGAAGCGATGATTTCGGCGGAGGCGGAGGAATGGATTTTTAGACCATCAAGAATATAGTTTAATAATAGTGTATTTCTAACGGACATTTTAAAAAAAATGTCCGTTTTTTTTGAGTTTTATAAAATATACATTACATTTGCGGCATACAAACTTACCGCGATGAACATAGTTTTTATATTAGCTTTGGTAGCATTTGTGCTGTGGGCTGTGTCGCTGGCTGTGAGGCAGAAAAACCGTCCGGTCGGCATTACTATTTCCTACATCGCCTTGGCGTTGTTGGTTATTGCGGTAATAATACATTTTGTAAAGTGAATTTGATAATGAACAGTCTTTGTGGCACATTTGTTGCTGCTAAAAAAACGAACATTATTTATAAGGAAAGATGAAAGAACGCGTAAAAATATTTGAAGAGAGTCCGATGCTTGGCGGCTATTCGCTCGCCGTGCGCGACGACTGGAGTTACAAAATCAAGCGCGTAAATATCACCGAAGCCGAAAAAGAAGCTTTTGAAAAAGAGTTCGGCGAGGAACTTATCACCTACGACACATTTTTCAACTGGTGGGTTAAATTCAACAAGTTAGGAAACTATTCTAAATAGTGTCTGAATCGCTACCACACTTTCAATTGTAAATTTTTTATTATTTTTTTATTTTTTTGCTGAAATTTAGTTTCGGCATTATTTTTTTATTTATATTTGAGAGTGGAAATTTTAGGTAGAGGTATGGAAAATGAAGAGTCACATAGCACAGACAATTGCGGCTGTTTGAAAAAGCTTTCGGGCGATGCTGGCATGAACATTTTGTTCAACCTGCTCGGTAGCCATACCGATGCAGTGTTGCTATGCGGTGCTGATTTCCAGATTATAAACCGAAACCACAGCGCGTCGATTATCTCCACGCATGGCACCTCTGCCGCCAGCAATCTTTTCGAAGTCTTCCCCGAATTAAACGCTCCATCTATCAAGCCGAAAATCGAAAAAGCGGTAAAGGAAAACAGCGTGGCGGAGTTTCTCTGCGGTATCAGTGGCACTACTTACCGTGTTAAGGCGGCACGTATGTTTGAGGGATTGATTGTGCAGCTCACCGAAATCACAAATCCGATTTCGCCCGAAAACGAGTTGGACAACAACAACTTCAAGATGCTGTTTGAGAACATGACTTCTGGATTCCTCTTTCTCAAGAAAACAGAAATGTACGACGGCACTTCGGATTTCGAGGTTATCGACATCAATTCCACATTCGAGATTTATTTCGATGTTGACCGCAACAATATGATAGGGCGGATGCTTTCGCAGACAATGCCTTTGATGAGTGAGGCTTTTGCCTCAAAGCTTGAGCGCATTGCCATGCACGGCCGCGCCATGAAGGAGGTTTTTGAAAATCCATCTACGCGCAGGCACTTGGATGTCAAGCTATATTCGCCACGTATTGGCTATGCGGCGGCAATTTTCAACGATATCAAGGCTGAATTGGAACAACGCAACGATCTTTTTGTAAAGAACGAAATTTCAAAAGCATTCGCTCTTGGCGGTCAAGGCAATGTTTACAAGGCTATTATAGACCTGCTTCAGCACAACACTCAGAGTCCATGCGGTTTTATTGGCTATCCAGCCGATGATCATATAGTAAAGGTGCTTGCTGTGAACGACATCGCCACCGAATATTCGCTCACCAATGCAGACGGTGAGTATGTGGCTGACCTAAGTAAGTTTCCAGTCGGATTAGCAGCCGCCACCTCGATGCAGCAGCAGGTACGCGAAAATATAAACGGACACAGACATATCCTTATTACACCGATACAAACCGAGGGCGAACTTGTGGGATTGATAGGCCTCGCCGACGCTCCAAATGGTTACGATGAGAAGAGCAAGAGTTTTGTGCTCGGTCTCGCAGAATATTCTGCCCCGCTTATGCAGCGTGAAATCAAGGAGTACCGTTTTAAAAAGGAGCTTATCAAGGCGAAAGAGGTTGCCGAGCAGAACGAGAAACTCAAAACGGCGTTCCTCGGAAACATCAGCCACGAAATCCGCACTCCATTGAACAGCATTTCAGGCTTCAGCGACCTGCTTATACGCTCGGGCGAACTTACTCCCAAGCAGTACAAGTATGCCGAAACCATATTGAAGGCTGCCAAAAACCTTGTTACCATTGTAAATTCAATCGTTGAGCTGTCGAAAATCGAGACACGTCAAATCAAAGTTTCCAACACGTCGTTCTGTCTCAACGACCTTATCGACGACCTTTTCGACATTTATAAGAGCAAGGCAGACATCAAGGGTCTCGCCCTTATTCAGCAGAAAGGACTCGACAAATTTGCGTCGTACATTTACACCGACAAGACCAAGATTCACCGCATAATGTCCACATTGGTAGACAACGGATTGAAATTCACCGACAAGGGCGAAGTATCATTTGGATATAAGTATATAGGTCGCGACAACAAGTTAGAGTTTTTTGTGAAAGACACCGGCATAGGCATCCGCAAGGAGATGCAGTCGAAAATATTCTCATCGTTCCAGCAGGGCGACGAAACATCCTTAGAGCGTCAGCACGGCGGTATCGGCGTGGGTTTGTCGATTTGCAACAGCTATATAGAGATGCTCGGAGGCCGTATTTGCATTGAATCCGAACCTCAGAAGGGATCGTTGTTCCATTTTGCCATTGGATACAATACCCAGCCATAACATTATGAAGATGAATTATATAAGAAAGACAGACTCGTTTCGCGATTATCTCAACAAGGAGTACGGCATCGGCTATGACAAATCGGTAGAGTTTATCGAGGAGGATATTCCTTTGTCCGAACAGGTGGATTATACCGATTATTCGCAGCGCAGGCGTGAGGCTGGTTACAACGATAAGTCGTTTGAACAGACTGCCAACATTCTCAAGACCAGCACCGACGACAACGAGGTAAAGATGGCTCTTTCGGATATGGCGGGTATTGGCAGCGTGGAGGCGTTGAAGTTCCTTACCGAATTTGCGGAGCAGAACAAGGGCAAATACGACTATTGGCCGAGCATTGCCCGCAACGAGTGTAAGGGAAACCTTGTGTACGACCTTACTGGCGAGGTGAAAATCTATATTCTGTCGCCTTGTGGCAGTGCCAACGGCAAAATCAAGTTCAGGGCTTCGTTCTGTTCGGCTACAAAAGAGGAGTTTACGCCTCCGCAGAAAACCATTATCAAAAAGGAGTTTGCTTTTCAGGACACACGCAACCATACCGAAACAGTGGTGAGGTTCCGAAAACATTTTTGCCGTCTTGGGATACTCATGCCGCTCGATGTGCCAATCCTCAGCACTTTGGCTAACACCCTTCAAGAGTGCAATCTGCTCGGTTGCAATATCAATATCGAATCGCTGACTCTGAAAAACTTTGTTTAGCAGGAAGCCTGCATAAAAAAAGCGGGATTGGACTCCCGCTTCAAAAAACTAACTATTAACTAATCTACTACCTCTAAACAATCTCTATAATAATAAACGCATGATGCGTTTTTTTGTTTCAATTTTGATGCAATATTTTTTCATATATTTTTCAAACAGCTGGATTACAATTCTTTGTTGTAATCATTTTTTTGCCTTACTCTAAAGAACTCTCCGCAGACTATTGCTGTGGCCGATGAAACGTTGAGCGACTCAGGAGCTGTAGAGGCATCGCAACCACATGGGATAGCAATTTTGCGCGTAACGGTTTTTTCAATTTCCTGCGAAATGCCGTGCCCTTCGTTGCCCATTACTATAATGCCGCCTTGTTTTATGTCGGCATCATATATATTTTCACCGCCGACAAAAGTACCGAATATTTCAATACCTTGGTTCTTTGCTTCTGTTAATTTTTTGTAAAGATTGCAATATATTAATTTAACACGAAACGCTGAGCCCATGGCTGCTTGCACCACTTTGGGGTTGAACATGTCGGTGCAGTCGTCGGATGCCAATACTGTGCTGATGCCGTACCAGTTGGCAATGCGGAGTATAGTGCCGAGGTTGCCAGGGTCTCTCACACCATCGAGGGCAAGATAAACCTCACCCTTCTTCAGTTGGGTGTTCTCTTCGTAGTTTGGTGCGTACACCTCGGCCACAACGCTGCAGGCGGTGGTCATTGCCGAAAGTTTGCGTATTTCCACGGCGTTTACTGCCGTTATCAAGGTGTTGCCGAACCTTTCGGCGTAGGTCAATATCCATTCGGGTACTGCAAATATCTCTTTGATTTTGAGATTGGAACGCAGAAGTTCAAGCACTACTTTGGTTCCCTCCGCCACGAATGTCCCAGATTCTTGACGGAATTTTTTTATTTGCAGAGAATTAATCTGTTTTATTCTATTTTTGCTTAGCATATTTAATAATTTTGCATTGTTTTTAACAAGCATCCTCAATTACCAATGAAGATAATTGATAACAAATACTTAGCCTTTTTAATGGCTGCAACAATCGTGCTATACGGCTGCAGTGCCAAAAAATATTTTGCCGACGATGAAAATCTTCTTCGCAAAATATCGGTAACGTGCGACGATAAGCATGTGGACACGTCCGAACCCGAAGATTACATCAGGCAGCGTCCTGTGCATACTTTTTTCGGTATTCCGCTGCGAGCAAATATCTACAACAGCGTTGACCCACGAAAGGTGGAAGAATGCAAGGCAAAGATACAAAAAAAGTTGGATGAAAAAAATGATTTGGCGAGAATTGATCACGAAAACAAAATTTCTGCACTGAAATCTCGTGCGCGGGTCTATAATTCCAAAGCTACCAAATGTTTTGCTGAGGGCGACTCCGCCAAGGGACAGAGGTTTGAGAACAAATATATAAAGTGTCTCAACAAGTCGAAGGAGCTGCGCAACAAGGGCTATTCCGAAAAGACCAAGATGTTCAGCCTGCCCGTTTTTATTCAGAATATCGGCGAAGAACCTGTGAAATACAATTCATACCTTTCAGCCAAATCTGCCGAGCAAATCCGCCTGTATATGAACAACAAAGGCTACTACGAAGCCAATGTGGATTATTCTGAAAAAATCAAGCGCAGAAACGTGTCGGTTGAGTACCATATTTACGCCGGCACACCAATAACCGTGGGCAATGTGGCTTACTCCGTTTCCGAAGACACCTTAAACAAATATGTGCTTGAAGACACTTCGGCAAGGCTTTTCAAATCTGGCGACAAGCTCGACATCGACGTGCTCCGCTCCGAATCAGACCGTATTACTGCTCATCTCAAAAACAACGGTTATTACCAGTTTGCCAAAAACTATATTTCTTACCAGATTGACACTCTCGACAAGGGACACAAGGCCGACATCACCGTTACTATCGAGCCTATCGTTCTCGAAAACGGACGCACCATCGACCACCGGCGCTCGTATGTTTCGCAAGTTTCGGTATTTCCTAACCACAACAGCCGTCAGTCTCTGATCGTGGGCGACGACTATTATGCCGACACTGACACCATGGTTTACGATGCTAACGGCAGCCCCATAAGCTTCGTAAGTCACCAAGGCGAAAAAGGTGTCAGGCCATACGTGGTAGCAAGCGAGATATTTGTCCGTCCGGGCAGCCTTTTCCGCCAGAATGATGTCACCAACACTTATCGCCACCTTTCGGCTTTCAATGTTTATAAAATGGTGAACATCGATTTTCAGCCAGCCCCGAGCAGGGATTCTATCAACTGCAACATCTACCTTACGCACAATATGCTGCAGGCGTACATTTTTGAGATAGGTGGAACCAACTCGTCGGGAAACCTCGGTGCCGCATCGAGCTTTACTTACCAGCATAAGAATATTTTCAACGGTGCTGAAACTTTTGACATGAAGCTCACGCTCGCTCTCGAAAGTCAGAACAACCTCGGCTCGGAGCAGTTGAAACTGCATCTTAATACGCAGGAATACGGTTTGGAGGCAAGGCTCTACTTTCCGCGTCTGCTCTATTTCAAGTTTTTGAGAGATTTTTTCCGCGACAATATTCCGCGCACATATTTCTCGGTCGGTGTATATTACCGCTCGCGTCCCGACTATACCAGAAGTATGGTAAACGCCAACCTCTATTACCAATGGCAGGTGGGCAAGTATTACACCCATACTTTTACGCCGCTGCGTCTCAGCTCCATACATATTTCCAATACCGACAGCACTTTTATGCGTTGGCTCGAAAAACTTTATATCAAGGATAGTTACCAAGACCATTTTATCCTCGGAAGCACCTACAGCATCACTTTCAACAATCAGAGCAGCGGACGACGCGCCTATAACTATATCAAGTTGAATGTCAGCTGGGCGGGCAACCTTCTGCAGCTTGTCAACAATAAGTTAAAATCTGCGAAAAACGAACTCGGAGCATATACTGTACCCGTTGTCAACACCATGTACGCACAGTTTGTAAAGTCCGACATTGATTTTAGACATTTTATCAAAACCTCAAACGCCTCCACTATGGCTTTGCGGGCATATCTTGGCGTGGGTTTTCCGTATGGCAACAGCATGTCGATGCCGTTTACCGAGCAGTTTTTTTCAGGAGGTGCCAACAGCTTGAGAGCTTGGCAGATAAGGAGTGTCGGTCCGGGTTGCTACTCGTCTAAATCCGATGCCGAAACCGAAATGCAGAAACAGTTTCCCAACATGACCTCTGACATGAAGCTCGAAGCCAACCTTGAATGTAGGTTCAAACTTTTTTGGGTGATAGAGGGCGCTTGGTTTGTGGATGCAGGCAATATCTGGAGCATCAATGCCGACGACCGTCGTACCGGAGGCGATTTTGCTTTCAACCGTTTTTACAAGGAGATTGCCGTTGGCACAGGTCTCGGAATAAGGCTCGACTTCGATTTCTTTATTTTCCGCACCGACTTTGGGCTTAAGCTTCACGATCCGTCACTTCCCGAAGGCAGCCGGTGGCTTGTCAAGGACGACAGCCGGTTCATGCTACGTCCTAACAACTGGGCTTTCTGCCTTGGTATCGGATACCCGTTCTAAACCATTGTGAGTTGAAATTGTAGCATAAAATTAGATGGTAAACGCCAACAATTTATTTTTTCTTTCGTAATACAATGGGCAACATTTGAATTTTTTTAGAAACTAATATTAAACAACTATTATAATGAACGTTAGACCTAAGAAGAATCTCGGACAGCATTTTCTCACAGATTTGAAAATAGCCAAACGCATTGCCGACAGTATCGACTACGTTTCTCCCGACGGCAAAAGGCCCGTATGTTTAGAAATAGGCCCGGGTACGGGAGTGCTTACCCAGTTTCTTGTTCAGAATCCCGACATCGACCTTAATGTTATCGAGATAGACCGCGAGTCTGTTGAGTATCTTGTAGCTCATTTTTCGCAGCTATACAGCGAGAACAGAATTATCGGCGGCGATTTCTTGCAGGTCGACTTGGTGAAAATGCTCGGCGACTTTCCCATTATCTGCGGAAATTTTCCATACAATATTTCAAGCCAGATATTTTTTAAGATATTGGACCACAAAGATATTGTCCGGCAGGTGGTTTGTATGCTCCAGCGCGAAGTAGCCCTGCGTATCGCCAACAAGCCCGGCACTAAGGAGTACGGAATACTTAGCGTTTTTTTGCAAGCCTATTACGATGTGGAATACCTTTTTGGCGTTGACCGTGGAGTGTTTAATCCTCCGCCCAAGGTGCAGAGCGCGGTAATAAGGCTCAAACGCAACAGTATTAAAGCGTTGCCTTGCGACGAGGCTGTTTTCCGCAGGATTGTGAAAGAGTCGTTCAACCTCCGCCGCAAGATGTTGCGCAATTCGCTTGCCAAGTATCTCAACGGCAGTCAGGCGCAGGAACGTTTTCTCACATTGCGTCCCGAACAGTTATCGGTGGACGATTTTGTAGAATTGGCTAACACTATAACCATCAATCAGTAAGTATGTTACGCCTATCTTTTCTGTTAAAGGGAGATTTTTTATCTACATTGCTACGAACCGCCTTGGCGAGTTTGATTTTTGGCATAATAGTTTGGGTAGTCTTGTTTGAACACGACTATCTCTCCGATCATTCGGCAACTATTATGGAACAGACCCTGCTCTTTTATGGAATTATCGAAGGTGTACTGTTGATGATGAGGATGTTAAGGAATGAGAGGAGAAATGTAGTAGATTATGTATCAGCTATTTGGCGGTCTATAGTAGTGGCGGTTGTGCCTATCGTGGTGCAAATTCTTTTTCTCGTGGTTGAATTGCTTTGGACATTTTCTGCAGTTTTGTATGAATGATATGATTATTTGTTGTCAAAAAAATTTTTAAATGTTAATTTACTACCGTATATTTGCAGATTGAAACATCAAGAGCCTTGGTATGGCTTATTATTATTTAACGAACAACATGACAGACAAAGAGATAACAAGCGACGTACTTGCCGAAATAGCAGTAGCGGCAATTAAAGAAAAAAAAGGACAGAAAACCGTAAAGTTGGATATGCGCCAGACAGCAGGCAGCATTTGTGATTTTTTTGTGATATGCCAGGCTGACAATCCACGCCAGGTGCTGGCTATCGCCGACGAAGTAGAAGATTATCTTCGCGAAAACGCTGGTGAACGACCTGCACATATCCAAGGCCGTGAAAACGCACAGTGGGTGCTTCTCGACTATATTACCGTTGTTGTACACGTGTTCTTAGACAGCGCACGGGAGTTCTACCGTTTAGAGAGCCTCTGGGCTGATGCTCCGCGTACCGACTACGAAGACAGCAATCTGACAGACAATTTTGCAAGATAACAACAAGAATTTTTTCAGCACACTATAATATTATAGATAAAATGGAGGAAAACAACACACCAACTCCCCCGCCGTTCCGTCCAAATCGCAACAGCAGCGGCAAGAACAATACGATATTTTGGATATTCGCAGTGGTAACGCTCTGCATTATAATGTTCCAATTTTATCAACCATCTGGTTCGCCTCAGACTCTTTACTGGGAAGATTTCCAGACTATGCTCGTTAATCAGGACATAAAACGCATAGTGGTGGTAAACAAGGACAAGGCTAACATTATATTGAAGGAAGACCGTTACAATTCCGACAAGTATAAGTATTTGCGCGAAAAGAAGATACCTCTCGACGGTCCGCACTTCTATTATTCAATATCTTCGCCCGAGGCTTTTGAATCGCGACTTGCCAACGCTCAGAAAGATCTTCCTGAGGAGCAGCGGCTTTTGTTTGAAAGCGAAAACCGTCCCGACTATCTCGGCGACATTATAGGCTGGCTTCTGCCGTTGCTGATTATTATCGGAATTTGGATTTTCATGTTCCGTCGTATCGGTGGAGGTGTAGGAGGCGGAATTTTCAACATGGGTAAATCCCGCGCCAAGATGTTCGACAAAGGTGAGAAAGAGGGAAAGAAAATCACTTTTGCCGATGTTGCCGGACTAAAAGAGGCTAAGACCGAAGTTACCGAAATTGTTGATTTCTTGAAGAATCCTCAGAAATATACACGTCTTGGAGGCAAGATTCCCAAGGGCGCATTGCTCGTAGGCCCTCCCGGTACAGGTAAGACATTGTTGGCAAAAGCGGTTGCCGGTGAAGCCGACGTTCCCTTCTTCTCTATGTCGGGTAGCGACTTTGTGGAGATGTTTGTGGGCGTAGGTGCGTCGCGAGTAAGAGACCTTTTCTCTCAGGCTAAGCAGAAAGCTCCTTGCATAATATTCATCGACGAGATTGACGCAATTGGACGCGCACGTGGCAATAGCCTGAGCTTCCATAGCAACGACGAGCGCGAAAGCACTCTCAACCAGTTGCTTACAGAAATGGACGGCTTTGAAACCAACAACGGAATCATAATGATAGCCGCTACCAACCGTGCCGACGTTCTCGACCCGGCTTTGATGCGTGCCGGACGATTCGACCGTCAGATTATAATCGACCTGCCCGACCTCAACGAGCGGGGAGAGATTTTCGGTGTCCATTTGAAACCTCTCAAAATTGATCCCGAGCTTGATGTCAACCTTTTGGCCAAGCAGACCCCCGGATTCTCTGGTGCCGACATAGCCAATGTGTGCAACGAGGCAGCGTTGATTGCAGCCCGCAACAACCGTGAGACTGTAGGCCGTCAGGATTTCCTCGACGCAGTAGACCGTATTATCGGCGGTCTCGAAAAGAAGAACAAGATTATCACAGAACAGGAAAAGAGTACCATAGCATATCATGAGGCTGGTCACGCCACAGTATCTTGGCTGTTGGAAAACGCCCAGCCGCTTATCAAAGTAACCATTGTGCCGCGAGGAAAAGCTCTCGGTGCTGCCTGGTATCTTCCCGAGGAACGTCAGATTACCACCAAGGAGCAGATGTTAGACGAGATGTGCGCGCTTGTGGCTGGCCGTGCGTCGGAAGAAATCAATTTCGGCAAGATTTCCACTGGTGCGCTCAACGACCTTGAACGTGTTACCAAATATGCCTACGCAATGGTTTCGGTTTACGGCATGAGCGACAAGGTGGGCAACATAAGTTTTTACAATGCCAACAACGGCGACTACTCTTTCCAGAAACCTTACAGTGAAAAAACCGCCGAAGTTATCGACGAGGAGGCTAAGGAACTTGTTGACGCAGTTTACACCCACGCCAAAGAGATTATTACAGAAAACAAAGAAAAGTTGTCGCAGCTCGCCCAGTTGCTTTTGGAACGCGAAGTAATTTTCACCGAGGATGTGGAACGTATTTTCGGCAAACGCAAGTTTGCAAACAAGCAGCAGGAGGAGGCTCTTTATGGAATAACTCATGTGTCGGAACCGCCAAAATTTGAGGAACAATCAGTCCAACAAGGCAACGAAAACGGCACCGACAACGTACAAAGTTCTAATAACTTGAATCAATAACCTTAAAAACCTATTGTCATGGAAGAAGAATGGATTAAACTTGAATCGTTTGACCGGCCGCACCAAGCCGAAATCCGAAAGACCATATTGGAACAGAACAACATAAACGCTGTAGTGGTGAACGCCCGCGACAGCTTGTTCCTTTTAGGCGATTACGAACTATATGTAAGACGCGAAGACGAGAAAATGGCACACGCCATTATCGAAGAGTTCCATGGACTTACCAAGGTAGACTCTTTTATCCTTAGCAAACCGCTGGAGAATTTCCGAGAAATACTTGTTAAGAACGGCATAGACGCTGTTATCAAAACCTGTAGCAATCCCCGCTACATGCTCAACAACTACGAGCTTTTTGTGCCTTCCGATGATATCGACCGCACAATGCCTTTCCTTTCAGGCGAAAAACTCGAAGGATGGAGCCTGTTGGAAACTTGTCTGCGCACGCGTCAGACACGTTTCCGTGTGGAGCTGCTCGAGGAAAAGCATATTCCCACTATTGTTATCAAGAAACGCGACGCTCAGTATATGAAGGCGGAGATTGATATTTATGTGAAGACAGCCGACCTTGAAAACGCACGTCAGACACTCACCGACCTTATCGGTTGGATTAAGATTGAACAATATCCGATGCTTCACCGCGCCGAAATCCGCGAAAACCTTCTTGGCAAGCACGCTATACGCTCCATAATAGTTAACAACAACGGCTCGTTCGACCTTTATGTGGAATGTAGCAACGAGGAGCAGGCAATCGCCATCATTAACGAAAAGAAAGAGTGGAAAAAAACTGCTACATACGCCTCGCAGATTGAGGCCGATTACGCCATTGCAGTATTGGAAAAAGCTGGTATTGAGGCAATTTCGGTTACACGTTTAGACCGCAGTTTCAACTTTATTTTCGACGTTGACCTTTATGTTGACGAGTTCAACTACGACAACGCCGCAGAAATCTTAAACAATATTACTGAAAGTGAAAGCGAGTAATCTTGTTTCAAGAATCATAACAGGTGTGCTGTTTTTGGCATTGATAATTTCGTCGGCGATGGTAAGCCGGTGGATTTACCTTGCCGTTTTCGGATTTTTCTCTGTTGCTGGGGTTTTGGAATATTACAGAATGTGCCGTGCCGCCGGACGCTCACCACAAATAGTTGTGGGGGCGGTGATGGCGGCGTTGTTGTTTGTAATCCTCTTTTTCGTAGCCGACGGATTTTTAAGTAGCAAGTTTATTGTGGCTTATCTTGCCGTGCTATGCCTTGTGCCGATAATTGAGATTTGCCGCAAGAAGGAGACTCCGCTCGACAACTGGGCGCATACAGTTTTTGCAATTGTCTATGTGGCACTGCCGATGGGATTGCTGAGCAATCTGCTTTATCTGCCTGGCACTCACGAATTTAATGGAAAAATTCTGCTCTGTTTCTTTATATTTATCTGGGTTGCCGACACTGGTGCGTACTGCACAGGCACTCTTTTGGGCAAACATAAGCTCATACCGAGGATTTCTCCCAAAAAATCTGTCGAAGGACTTGTTGGTGGAATTGTTCTCACACTTGTAGCCGCTATTCCTGTTTATTACGTTGCTGGTGTATATTCGTTGCCACAATGGTTGATAATCAGCGCGGTATGTGTGTTGTTCGCAGTTTTTGGCGATTTGGCAGAATCAATGATAAAGCGCAACGTAGGCATCAAAGACTCAGGAACACTTTTGCCAGGACATGGCGGCGTGCTCGACCGTTTCGACAGTGCGCTTCTTTCCGCTATACCAGTTTACTCATGTACAATTTTTATGGAATAATAATATATAATTATGATACACAAAGAAGGATATATCACCATTTTAATAGTAGTGCTTTTTATAATTTTGGTTAATTGGCTCTACTTACATTTTTTCGGCGAGTATAAGATTCCCGGTTATGTCTTGCAGCTTGGTTCGCTATTTCTATTGATTTTGGTATTGCAGTTTTTTCGCGATCCTAAACGTCATGTAGTTGAGAATCCATACGTTATACTATCTCCTGCCGATGGCGAAGTGGTGGCGATAGAGGAAGTAGAAGAACCAGAATATTTTAAGGACAAACGTATACAAGTGTCTGTGTTTATGTCTGTTTGGAATGTCCACTCAAACCGTTGGCCAGTTTCGGGCGAGGTAGTTTATTTCCGTCATCACGAGGGCAAATACCTTTTGGCAGCGCACCCCAAGTCGTCCACCGACAACGAGCGTACAACTATTGCCGTCCGCACCAAAGACAGCATCGACATCATGTTCCGTCAGATTGCTGGATTTATGGCACGCCGCATTGTTGCCCCTCTCAACGAAGGCGACACAGCCAAACAGGGTCAGCAGTTCGGTTTTATCAAATTCGGCTCACGTGCCGACATCTTCCTTCCTCTCGGCACCAAAATCCGTGTAAAAATCGGCGACAAAGTAAAGGGCGGATTGGATATAATAGCTGATATGCCAGAGAAAGACAAATATAAAACTGATTGAAAATGAACCCGATACTCCAATTAGACCAAGATGCCACCTTGTTCATCAACAGTCTCAATTCCGAGGACTTCGACCCGTTTTTTTATTACGTGTCGTCTAAGTATGTGTGGTTTGTGATTGGGGCTTTGCTGGTTTTCTTCCTTTTCCGAAATGCTAAGCCCGAATACCGTAAGGCAGTGATTTTCTTACTGTTTTTAGCGTTGGCAATATTGCTTGCCGACCAGATATGCAACCTTGTGAAATACACTGTGCAACGTTTCCGCCCATGCCACGACGAGAGTATCAAAGACATCGTGCATATTGTAAACGGCGACCGTGGTGGCAAGTACGGATTTTTTTCGGCACACGCAGCCACGTTTTTCTGCATTGCTGTGATGTCTGCCAAATATTTTAAAAACAAGTATTACACTACCGGGGCGTTGTTCTGCGCTCTGCTTGTGTCGTATTCGCGGATTTATCTTGGGCGGCATTATTTGGGCGACATAATCGTGGGTGCGGTGGAAGGCATTCTTATTGCATTGGCAGTATACTATTTTTATCAAAAATTCTTACATAAATACTCACTCAAGCATCATCTAAAAGACAATGGCTGACTTTAAGACACACGTTGAGGCAGGTGCGGTAACTGGTTTTGCCGTGGCTATAATATCCTACAACTGGAATCTCATTCCTAATGCGTATATGGCTGTAATTGTGTTTTTTGCAACGGTTATCGGGTCGTTCTTACCAGATATGGACTCTGGACCGGGCGTACCGATAAAGATAATATTCTCGTTTTACGCCTACTTTATGGCGGCAATGAGCCTTTATTGGATGCATGTGGCAGGTGCAACGTTGGTGTTGAAGGTTTTTGTGCCCGCTGCTTGCTTCTTTTTTGTAAAGTTTATGCTACAGGAGTTCTTTAAAAAGCATACCAACCATCGAGGAATATTCCATTCGCTGCCTGCTTATATACTGAGCTTTTTAATTGCCTTGTTTATAGCCTCTACCACAAAACTTAACATCAGAGAGCAGTTTGTAATATCGTTTGCCGTGAGCTGCGGATATTTTTGCCACCTTTTGTTAGACGAAATCTGGTCAATCAAGGCGGTGTCGGAAGGTTTGGGCAAAGGCAACAAGCTAAAATTCAAAGATATATTCAGTAGCAAAGGATTGAAAAAATCATTTGGAACAGCGTTGGATCTCGGATTCAATCAAAAGGAGAAATACCCGGGAGTGATAGCTTGGGCTGCCGTTGTGGTCTTTGCGATACTTACTCGCGAAACATGGCTCGAACTTATCACTCTCATTGGCAGTGGAAAATAAAAATGCCGTTGAAATCACTTCAACGGCATAAAATAATCAATGTCAATTAATTTAATTTATTTACAAAAGTTTTTATTCGAGGATTTTTCTCCAGAGTCTGAACTCTAACTGTTGGCGGTTAAAGGTGCGTATTTCGTCGGCTGAACTTACGCGGTCTTCGTTGTAGACATATTCCTGCAGGAAGAACGATGCGCGGTCTATACCTTCGCCCATGTTTATCATAACTATTTCGCCATTAGCTATAAGCCCTTTCTTGAGTGCGTCAAAGAATCCGCCCATTGCCACCGCCGATGCGGGACCTATTTTTTCGCCGGTTTTGAAAGTAATCAAGCGGGCAATGTCAACAAGTCGGCTTTCATCGAACGAAATAATTTCGCCATGAGTGCGTTTGGTGATGTCGGCAATTATGGGATATGTACCCGGAACACCGGTTGCAAGAGTCTGCACTTTTGTTTTTGGGTTTTGAAATTTCGGATAATCATTCTGCCAGCCTTCGGGAAATTTGTTGGCCTTAGCCTTTTCCCACGCTTGTGTCATTGGGTCGCAGAGGCTTGGTTGAACCGAAATATAACGCGGTCGTCTGAAAATAATGTTGAGCGGTTCAATCTCGTCGAATGCCTTTTCTACGGCAATTGGACCAGTACCGCCACTGAGAGCCTGAAAATATACTGTTGGAGTTTCGTGAACCTGACGAAGCCATTCGTACACCCAAGTTTTCTTGGCCTCGACACGCAATGGGTCGGTGTTGCCGATGGTCATCAATATATTATTTTTTGCGGTGAACTCGCCTGCGATTTTTTTTGCAAAAGCATAGTCGCCTTTGCAGATAACAGCCTTCTGTCCATAGCTGCTTACTGATGCAATATTCTCTTTTACAGCGTCTTCGGGCATAAATACATATAGCGAGATGCCAGCCATTGCCAAATAATGCGAAAAAGCATTGGCGGTGTTGCCTGTGCTTGCTACTGCATATTCGTTGATGCCGCACTCTTTGAGCACCGATGCCGCAAGTGTACCGGCTATATCCTTAAAAGTACGTGTGGCGTTACCTGTGTTGTGGCGCATCACATACACCTTGCAGTTGGTGGAGAACTCCTTTTGTGCCACCTCTTCGAGAAATTCCCAACGGTTGATTTGAGGAACACCTTCACCAGCGGAAACAATATTTTTAGCATCGTCTAACGGCAGGAAGTCTAAATAATGCCAAAGGCTTTTAACTTCTTGTTTGGTGAAAATCAGCTCTTTAAGTTTATCAATAGAGGTGTTGTATTTAGTGTCGACAAAGTTTTTGCCACATTCGGGGCATTTTTGTCCAAGTTTAAACCATTGTTTAAACGAATCTATCTTGTGACCGCAGTTGCGGCATACGAAATAATATTTCTGACTCATTATTTGTAGCGTTTATTGTTGGTTTTCAGATCCTTCGAGTTTGTTTTTAAGATCGTCGGCGCATTGTTTTGCTATTTTGCTTTTTTCGCGAGCAGTTTTTGAATTGATGTAGTCTTCGCCTTTGCGCAAAAATCTCAAACCGCCCATAACAAAGTCGGGAAGGGGTTTCTCTGGGTCTTTCTTTTTGAGGTTCAATCCGATATTGAATTTTTGGAGGATGGGAATGTAGTATGTTTCCACAAATTCGATGAGGTTGCCGTCTGGATCTTCGATGTAGGTGAAGTGTCCCGAAGCTCCGCCCATGTCAAAAATTTCAGCTTCTGATTCGTAAGCCTCTGGATTTGAGTCTGTTTGGAAAAACACATTCTTGCTTTCGCAATACTCTTTGAGTTCCTTCATGTTTTTGATGTCGAAACAGATTTGAATAAATCCCGGATCACCCCAGAGGTGCTCTTTGAAATCGTAGATTTTTCTTGGTTGACGATCGTTGCTGATAAGCTGCACAAGCTCTATCTGCGAGTCGTTGAGGAAGTTGGAGAATGGTCCCTGACGTTTTTTGGAGTGGGAGAGGAGCACTCTGCGGAAATGGTCTTCGCCGCCCGGAAGCTTTGCAAAATCTTCAAACACGCCGGTTTCGTCGTAAACCACAGTGTCGTAGCCGAGTATCTCGCTATAAAATTTTATAGACTTGTCCATATCCGATACTCCGACTATTGCGCCGTAGATTCCGCCCGTTTTGGATTCTGTCTCTTGGAAGGTAGTCTGATTGTCAATCACTTCAAAGAGGTTGCCAAACGGGTCTTCCACAAAGAAATGGTCGCGACCGTCGATGGTTTTGGAATATTTGGAGCGGAGTTTGCCTCCTGAGGTTTTGAATTTGAGATAAGCCGCTGCCACTGTGGAACTTTTGATTTTTCCAATAAATGTTCCTAAGTCGCCAAGCTGAACTTTAAATGGGGCTTTCTTGGGATTGCGTGATGTGTATTGCCAAATTTCCAATCCGCCGCCGCCTTGCATATTGTACGCTAAGATAGTGTGTCTTGTCTGTGGTTTGTGGTCGGTGTAAGGCTGCATTAGGGCTGCCTCGCCGGGTGCGTCGCTCAAAAGAATGTCGAACCCGAAGTTTTCACGATACCAATTCCAAGCGTCGTAAACTTTTTCTACCCCGACACCGAGCTGCTGTATTCCGCTAATTGTAAATGCCATATCTAATGTTGTTTTTTTTGCAAATCTAATAAAATAATTGAATACTTGTGCCTAAAAAAGTAGAAAAAATAATGATAATAGCTTTTTTTGGAGAAAATGTCTGTTTTTTAGTAATTTTGCGCCCATAAATATTTGAACCAATGAAGAAAACCATTTCGATAATAACCCTCGGCTGCAGCAAGAACACTGTTGACAGCGAAGATCTTGCCACGCGGCTTAACGCTAAATATAATGTGGTGTATGGCGAACACGGAAACGCCGACATCGTGGTTATCAACACTTGCGGATTTATTCTCGACGCCAAGCAGGAGTCTATCGACACGATACTGGAATATGCACGGATGAAGCATGAAGGAGAAATTGAAAACCTTTTTGTGTTCGGCTGCCTCTCTGAGCGTTACAAAAAGGAGCTGGTAAAAGAGATTCCCGAAGTGGACGAGTTTTTCGGTGTAAACAGTCTTGATGCCATTTTGGATAAACTTGAATGTTGTGAATCAGTTAGTTGTAACGGCGTTAGAAAAATATCCACTCCCAAGCATTACGCCTATATCAAAATTGCAGAAGGGTGCAACAGAATGTGCGCTTTTTGTGCAATTCCTTATATAAGAGGACGTTATGTGTCGCGTACGATTGAAGATATAGTTAATGAGGTAACGCTTTTGGCAGATAACGGCACAACTGAGTTTAACCTTATTGCTCAGGATTTAAGTTATTATGGCAAAGATATTTATGGTGAATATGCGTTGCCGAGGCTGTTGACCGAGTTGGAAAAAATCGCCAAGGTGCGTTGGATTCGTCTGCATTACACCTACCCCAACAATTTCCCTTTGGAGGTGTTGGAGCTGATGAAAAGCAGCACTAAAATATGTCATTATTTGGACATTCCCCTACAGCATATCCACGACCGTGTGCTTGCCAAGATGAAACGCGGACATACCAAGCAGGAAACTTTGGAACTGATATCCAAAATCCGTTGCGCTGTACCTGATATTGCGCTAAGAACCAGTTTGTTGGTAGGATTTCCGGGCGAGACAGATTTGGCGTTTGCCGAATTGGAGGAGTTTGTAAAACAGACGAGGTTCGACCGTCTTGGCGTTTTCACCTATTCTGCGGAAGAAGGCACTTTCAGCGCGGAGCATTATCGCGACCGCATTTCACAAAAAGAGAAACAACGCCGTGCAGATAGAATTATGAGCATACAGCAGAAGATTTCGCTCGAGCTCAATATTGCCAAGATAGGCAAGGAGTACGAAATAGTTATCGACCGCACCGAAGGCGATTACTATGTTGGACGCACCATGCAGGATTCGCCCGAAGTGGACAACGAGGTGCTGATAAAGATTTCTGATGCCGAAGACTTAAAAATCGGAAAATATTTCACGGTACAAATTATTGATGCTGAAGAGTTTGACCTTTATGCCGTTCCTGTTCGGCAAAATGAACAAAATGAATAATTACAACATCAGGATATATGCGCTACCTTTGTACCGTTATAAAATTAGAACCATTAACAATACCTAAATTATTTATATATATTTATTGAGATAGCAATCTAATCAAACTTTTTTTTGATTTTGAAACTTCTTTTTATAATTATTTGTTTTGACAAGGGATGCAATAACAACAAACTATTAAACTTTTTTCCTAAAAAAAATCCTCGTGGAATTAGATTCTACGAGGATTTTTTGTGGGGTGAGTATTAATGCTATTTGACGAACCAAGAGTTGTAAAACTCGAGATACGATTGGTTTTGAATATCGTTTTCGTTGTTAAGGAACGAAACACTGCCGTCTTCTTTGTGCTTTACCGTTATCGACGAATCGTAATAAAATTTTATGCCGTTTTTCTTTGCTAACATAGCCAAATGCATCTCTTCTACAAATAGGAACATCCGCTCGTTGTATAGAGGAAACAGTTTTTGTAAAATGTCGTGTGGCATTATAAAAAAAGCTCCATGAGCAGCAAACACATATCCTTTTTTGTGAAAAAGCAGATATAATTCTCGCATCAACCTACTGATAATCCAGCATATAAATGTAAGTTTGCTTTTCCGTTTGATGAGGAAGTGCTTAAGATTTTCGTATAGTTTTGAATAATATGGCAGATAGGGATTCTGTTTTTTGCCTTTCAGTGTAACTATTTTTGGAGCGGTAATGTGCTTGTCGGATAATTGGTTGATGTCAAGCTTTTGAATTTCAATGTCCGCGTTGGAGATTATCAGATAACGGAAGTTATATTTTTTTATCGCATACTCGCAGCCACGGTTGTTGCCGAAGCCGTAGCCCTTGTTTTCCACATTGATAAAGTCGGCATTGTGGGCAAGTGCGATTTGCTCAAATATTGCTTGTGTTGCCTCGTTGTAAAAACTATTTACCACCAGCACTTTGGAATTGGGAGTTTTCAAATAATGGAAAAAATCTTCCAAATCTTTAGTGTTGCGGTAAACCAATACTACAAATACAAAATCATATACCAAAATGTTGACGGTTAATTAGTTAGATGACCTCGGCAATCCTTCTGCACCGCGATACCGGTCCGGCTGTTTCGGCAATCGCCGACATTGGAATGAGAATGATTATCTTTTGATAGTTTTATATCCTTTTTTTCAGAGCGTTAAAAGCAAAACGCCCTGTATTAATTATTGCTGAAAATCTACCTATGTTTTCAAACTTGGTTTGAATCTGATATATTTGTCTAAGACTGTCTAACTTGTTGGACGATAATGATTTTGTGCTAATTCGGTAATGTGTTAACACTTGGTTGATGCCTCTGAAAACATTGCCTGAGCGCATCAGCATGAGCCAAGTGGCGTAATCCTGTCCCGAACGGAGCAGAGGCATTTTAAACCTTCCTGCCTTTTCCCTATCTACAATTACTGTAGAAGTTGAAATCATTGTGTTGTGTAACAGAAACTTATAGCCGATTGTGTCATTAACATGTCGGATTTTGCCGAGGGGGTTGCCGTCGTCGTCGATAGTGTCGGAGGCTGTGCAAGAGGCAAATGCGCCGTTTTGGTTCATAAATGCCATCTGACATTCGAGTTTTTGCGGTTCCCAAACATCGTCGCTATCCAAAAATGCCACAAATCTGCCTTTGGCTATATTCAAAGCTGTATTTCTTGCAACGGCAGCACCTTGGTTCTCTTCCAAACGGTGATAGGTTATGTTTGGATTCTGTGATTGAAACTTGGCGATTATTTCTGGCGAACTATCTGTGGAACAGTCATCTACCAAAACAAGTTCCCAGTCTTTGTATGTTTGGTTGGTTATAGACAACAACGATGTTTCAAGATATTTTGCCGCATTGTAGACCGGCATTATTACCGAAACAGTGTTGTTGCCGAACTCCTCAGACATACTAATATATAGGTGTTAGCCAATCGGTGTGAAGGGGATTGTCGCCGCAAACACATTCGAGATATTTTTTGTGCAGGTTATGTGTTAACGAGCCTTCTACTCCGTTGTTAATAAGGTATTTATCCACAGAAACAATGGGTGTTATCTCCATAGCCGAACCACAGAGAAACGCCTCGTCGGCAGTGTAAAGCTCGGTGCGATCGATAGTGCGTTCCGCAGTTTTAATATCGTTTTCGCGGGCGAGAGTTAATATGGTGTCGCGTGTGATGCTCTCCAAAACGCTGTCGGTAAAGAGAGGTGTTATCAGTTCGCCGTTTTTTACAATAAAGATGCACGAGCCTGGACCTTCGGAAACTTTGCCAAACTCGTTTAGGAAAATAGTAGTATCGTAGCCGTTTCTAAGTGCCTCACGCTGAGCCATGCGGCTGTTGATATAGTTGGCACCGCATTTGATTCGCGGCGAAAGCACATTGTCGCTGATTCTGCGCCAAGAACTTACGCAACAGTTCAAGCCTTTCTTGTTGTATTCGGGGTTGGTCTTTGCCTTAGCGATTGGAGAGACAAACATTCCGGCTTTTTCGCTCGAATGCCATGTTCCGAAACCGTCAACAAAAATGGTCTGCCTTACAGCTATGTCTTCGCGGTAGTTGTTTGCCTTAACCACTTGGAACAACGCATCTTGCATTTGTTCTGCGTTATATTTTTCTTCAATCTGCAAAAGCCTTACCGACTGAATCAACCGGCGGTAATGTTCTTTTAACCTAAACGCATACAGCTGGTTGCGTTCTTGGTTGAAATAGCAGCGTATGCCTTCGAACACGTTGAGTCCGAACTGAGCCGACGGCGACAAAACGTTTATTTTTGCGTCGTTGACGTTGATAATTTCTCCATTAAGCCATATTTGGCGGTTAGATACGGCAGAATTCATTTTTTTTTCCAAACATGTACATTTGTAACACGGACATTGTCTATATAATCATAAAGTAATTCCCATCTGTTATATTGTGCAATATAATCTGTGGGAGAATCACCATAGCAAATAAGATACACTTTATTAAACTCACTATTGTCTGTAATAGCCAATTTATCAATTACTTGTTTATAAATATCTGTTGAAAATGGGTTGAATAAAAAATACACATTAAATTGACTATATTTATCAAAAGATAGCGCATTATCATTAAATAATTCAATATCAGGTAGTTTTAATGTTTTAAAGTTTTTTTGTGCAATGTTATAAAGACTGGGTTCTATCTCAATACCTGCAATTCGTTTAAACGGATATTTTGTGGCATAATAAAGTGTTGCGCCTTTGCCACAGCCTATGTCAATAAAACAGTCATTTTCATTTATGTCGATAAGTTTCATAATGTTGTCGAATGCTTTTTTTTGTGTCAAAGCATAGCCATTGTTTCCTTCTGCATGAATATTGTGTGTCTTTTGTCGTAAAGAGAAATCAATTCCTTTGGGTTTTTCTATGAAAATCGATTTAGCTAACAATGTTACACCACGAAGAAACCGTTTAATTCTTTTCATGTTATGTATAATTAATCGGGGAGATGAGCAATTCTTTTTACCTCTTCGTCGGAAAGTTCTGCCGATTCGATGTCCGACATATCTTCCGAAATTTTTGATTCATTGATGTTTTTCTTGGCAAAAACTTTAAAAACAGTCCACCACATTATTTTAATGTCGAGCCAGAATCCTTCTTTAGCGAAAAGGTCAACATATTGATTATCAAGTGTTACCTTCTCGTCCCAAGAGTTTTCGTTGCGACCCTTTACTTGCGCCAGACCAGTGATGCCTCCCTTTACCTGAAAACGTTTTTTGTATTTTTTGTTTAATGTATCGAAGTCGCCAAGTTCGTATGAAACGCACGGACGAGGTCCTACGATAGAGATGTCGCCTTTAATAACATTCAGCAACTGAGGAAGTTCGTCGATGCTTGTCTTACGGATAAAGCGTCCTACTTTGGTAACACGAGGGTCGTTGTCGTAGGAGAAAAGTCCGGTACCTTGTTTTTCGGCATCGGTTACCATCGAACGGAATTTAAGCATTTTAAAAATCTTTCCGTTTTTTGTGCGGCGGTCTTGTGCAAAAAAAACAGGTCCTTTGGAATCTAATTTGATAGCAACAGCGACAATTAATCCGAAAGGAAAAAGCAAAATTACTGCTACCGTGCTGCTTACAATATCGAAAAGCCTTTTAATAAATAGGCTGAACATGATTATGCAAACGAATACGTATGGAAAATATCGTCAAATGTTTCGCCGCGTTTTATAAGGATGGTTTTGCCTTGGCTGATGTCGATTACAGGGAAATTGGGCAAAATAAACGGCGGTTTCAACACGATGGAATACGAACCGGCATTGCCGAATTCCACAAAGTCGCCTTCGCCGAGCAGTCCGTTGTAACCGCGGTACAAAACATCACTTTCGATGCAGGTGTAGCCGACAAGGTTGATGTCGGCGTATTCATGACGGTTTTTGGAAAGGGGATAAATAGTCAGCGGCGGGTTTTTCCCATTGATATTGATATTGTGAGTGCTGCCGTGGAGGGTAGCAATATTGTTGCCGCGAATGTTTTTGATGGTTTCTACCTTGGCAACAAAACTCATACAGTCGCCCACCAACGCGCTGCCGGGTTCAATCAGCAACAAAGGTGGATTTTGTAAATCTTTATACTTAGAGGCAAATAATGGTGCTACAGCCTCTGCATATTCTTGATATGTAGGAATATAAGCGTTGAACTGTTTCTTTAGCGATTCGTCTATCTTGCCATAAAGACCTCCGCCCAGATCTATTCGTTGAGGTATAATGCCAATGCTGTCGAGCAGATTGAGCATCTTTTCGGCACGCGGTTTCCAAGTTTCTAATCTCCGTGTGGCGTAATGGCACTGGACTCCGATAAGATTTACGTTGGGTAACTGCTTTATTATTTTAAGCGTATCTGTAAAATCTTGTGACTCAACGTCAATACCGAATCGTGAAACTGTGTTGTCGTTGATTTCAAAATTTACTCTGACACCTATATTTAATGTGTGTTTAGGATATTTTGCCGAAATTTGTTTGAGCAAACTAAGTTCGTGGACGGAATCTATGTTTACTTGTCCTCCCATAATCAGCAGTTGCTCAAACCTTTGCGGATTTTTATAAGGCCCGTTCCAGATTATTTTTTCAGGGGCAACGCCAATTTTCTGAGCGATGTCCAATTCCATATCCGACACCACTTCGGCAAACCCTCCGAGTGAATCCACCGCACGGCAAAGTGTTGGTATGTAGTTGGTTTTGTATGAGTAAGCGATATTTGTGTTGGGATAGATATTTTTGAAAGTGCTTTTTAACTCGGTAAAATTCTGCTTAAATTGAGCTGTGCTAAGCAGATAAAATGCTGAGCCGAATTCTTCTGAAAGCTTTTGTAATTGAGCAGTTGTCATTTGCTATTTACAATAGAATTAACACATTGAACGATTTTTTCGTGGTTTTCAGTAATGTCGCTGGGACTAAGATCTTGCATCTTTTTTTCGTAGTCCCTAATAATTTTCATGTTGCTCGAAAAGATTTCCTCAATTGTATTAATGTCTGTATATAAGTCTGTGTTGCAGAAACTTCTTGAAAGGATGGCCATTGAAGATTTCAGTCTGTAATGTTCGATAAGCAGTTTTTCGGCAGGAATAATACCCTCGCCGATACGGGCAATACCACCAAAACCATAAGGAATACCGCTCTTTTGAATTTTGCTGCAAAGGTTGTCGACCATGCCGTTAGCCAAAGGCTCGAACATGAAAGACATTTTATAACTCAGATGTAAGTCGTTGAGTCCTATGTGTATATAGTCGATTCCTTTTAAACAGAGAACTTGGTCTAAAACTTCACATGCCTCCTTAGTTTCTAAGAGAATGAGAGTTTTGCAACGTCCGTTAACAAAACTCAGAAAATCCACAACGTTTTGAACGGTTTTCCACATCGGGAGCATCACTATGTCGGCGCCACGCTGAATCACCTCATTAATTTCGTCCTTCGATCCTTCATGGATTGGGTTGACACGGACAAGCAGTTTTGATGAAGTGAGTATCGGCTTTATTATCGAAATGTCGTTGATTGTATGATGCGACTTCACCGTGTTCATATCCCTTTGACGCTCTTCCTTACCAAGAGTTTCAAGATCTATAAATATCCAATCGACACCATAACGCTGTGCTATTGCAGCTACCGATGGCGAATTGGTTATATACATTAGGTTAAGCATATAATCTGTTAATGAGTTCTAACTGTTGGATAATACGCATTTTCGATATGCGACAC
>JAFYFR010000028.1 GCA_017543645.1 Bacteroidales bacterium | reverse complement strand
GTAATTTTTTCCATAAAAATGCTACTGTTTTTAAATATTTTGCTGTAACTTTGGCATTATTTAAAAACAAAAAAACAATATGGAAGAAAAGAAGTCATCTTACAAATGGAAGTTCTCCAAAATAGGCGGAGTTACCCGCGTTAGCATTGAATCGGGCGATGATATTGCCCATTTGGACGAACTTGATCAAAAAATGTGGACAGTGCTTAGTTGTCCCACATCGGGCTTGGAATTCGACGACAAGACCCTCCAAATGATCGACGCCGACAAAGACGGCAAAATCCGCGTTCAAGACGTGGTTACTACCGCCAAATGGATTACCAACGTGATTACCAACAACGATTTGTTGCTAAAACACGATTCTGAAATACGCCTTGCCGACATCAACCAAAATTCCGACGAGGGCAAAAAACTCTACAATTCGGCAAAACAGATTCTTGCAAATCTGCAAAAAGAGAAAGACTCTATTGCCATTGAAGACACCAGCGACACAATAGCCATTTTTGCAAAAACGCAATTCAACGGCGACGGCATTATCACCGAAAAATCTGCCGACGACGAGGCTTTGCAAAAAATTATTCACGCCGCTATCGAAACTGTTGGCTCACTTCAAGACCGTAGCGGCGAACCCGGCGTTGACAAAGACCTTGTGGAAAAATTCTACGCCGAATGTGCCGACTTTGACGCTTGGAATGCAAAATCCATTGCCGATGCCGCCTCTATCCTACCCTACGGCGCCGACACCGAGGCTGCACTCAACGCTTACAATGCCGTTAAAGCCAAAGTTGACGACTATTTTGTACGTTGCAAAATGGTGGCTTTCAACAAAGATACCTGCAATGCTCTTGAAATTCAGTTAGATGAACTTTCAAAAATAAGCGGCGAAAACCTTGCCGACAATATCGAAAAAATTGCCGCCTACCCGCTCGCCCGCATCACCGAAAACAATGCTCTCAACCTTGCCGAAGGTATCAACCCCGCTTGGCAAGCCAAAATTGCCGAAGTAAAAAAACTGATTTTCGACGTGGATTTTGCCGGAAAAACTCAAATCACCGAGGCAGAATGGAACGGCATTGCAGCCAAATTTGCCCCCTACACCGCTTGGAAGGCAGATAAAAAGGGTACAATTGTGGAATCTATCGGTGCCGACACCATTAAACAGATTGTTGCCGAAAACCGCAAACAAGATATTCTCGACCTCATCGAAAAAGACATCGCATTGAAAGATGAATCTGATTCAATTCTTTCGGTTGACAAACTTCTTCACCTTTATCGCGATTTTCACCTTTTCTTGCGCAACTTTGTAACATTCACCGACTTTTACGACCGCGAGTTCAAGGCTATTTTCCAAGCCGGCACACTGTTTATCGACCAGCGTTCGTGCGACCTCTGTATCCGAGTTGCCGATATGGGCAAACACGGTGCAGATATTGTTTCGTCTGGCATTTACCTGCTATACTGCGACTGCGTTAACAAAGTGAAAAACAAGACAATGCAGATAGCCGCCGCAGTTACCGATGGCGACATCGACAACCTTATGCCCGGCAAACACGCCATTTTCTACGATCGCGACGGTCTCGACTGGGATGCTACCGTTACCAAAATTATTGACAACCCAATTAGCATCCGTCAGGCATTTTGGACACCCTACCGCAAGGTAAGCAAATTTATAGAAGAGCAGGTAACCAAGTTTGCCGCCAGCAAAGACGAAAAAATGACTGGCGATACTCTCGGTAAAATTTCAGAAGCCGGCACAAAACTCACCGAAAAACCTGCTGACGGAGCTACTCCTCCCGCCGACCCGCTGTTGAGCGAAAAGAAACAGGCGTTCGACATTGCCAAATTCTGCGGAATTTTTGCCGCTATTGGTATGGCTCTCGGTATGATTGGCACTTTCTTGGCTTCGGCGGCAACAGGTTTCTTAGCACTGTCGATTCCAAAGATGATTTTGGCAATAATTGGAATCTTGTTGCTGATTTCAGGACCGTCGATGTTTTTGGCTTGGCTCAAACTGCGCAAACGCAACCTCTCGCCCATTCTCAATGCCAACGGCTGGGCTCTCAACTCCGCTACCAAAGTAAACACACTCTTTGGCGCAACATTTACGCAGCTTGTAAAATTCCCAGTTATCGGTGTAAAAGACCCGTTTGTAAAGAAAAAATCAAAACTCCGTTTCCTCTGGTGGGGTCTTATAATACTTGCCATATTATTTATAATATGCTACTTGAAAGGCTGGCTCACACGTTTCGGCCTGCCATACCAAGGTTCGCCAATTCAGGAATTTATCGATTCGATATTTAATCCTGTAACTGCCGCACCTGCACCCGATGTAGCACCCGAGGCAGCTCCAGCAGAATAATAAAAATAATTAATAATAGTAGGGACGCGCCACGGCACGTCCCTACGTTTTTAAATAAAACCACATTATGAAATCACAATTAATTACAGCAATTATGCTTGCTACACCTTTATTATTATCAGCACAAACGCCGAAGGAATACAAAACTGCCACGTGGTTTGATTTCAAAAAATCGGCTATCACCTACTCGTTCGACGACGGTACACCAAACCAAATGCCCATTGCCGTGCCAATTTTAGATAAATACGGCTTTAAGGCAACATTCAACTTGGTAACAGATTGGGTGCAAGATTGGCAACCATTTGCCGACGCATCGAAAAATGGTCACGAAATAGCATCGCACACCATCACACACCCATATTTCAATCAAATCGACGAGCAAGAACAGCGCAGGCAACTTGAATCTTCAAAACAAATTATCGAAGAAAAAATCGGTAAGCCCTGTATCACAATGGTTTATCCCTACTGTGTGCGCGTCAACGACAATATCGTGGCAGAATACTACATTTCGGCACGCACTTGCAGTGGTCAGAGCGAACAGCCCACACCCAAAAATTTGATGGATATTTCATCGATTCTCTGCGGACCTGAGGGACATGTGGTAAATGCCGACGATTTCAACAAGGCAGTGGCCGCCGCTGTGCCTTTCAACGGCTGGACAACATTTCTGCTTCACGGCGTTGATGGCGACGGCGGATACTCGCCCATAAAATCAGAGGATTTTGATGCTCACTTAAAATTTGTAAGCGACAATCCCAAAGATTATTGGGTAACCACCTTTGCCGCTGCCACAAAATATCTTATTGAACGCAATTCGTTAATAATCAACGAAAAGAAAACCTCCGACGGATATTTGGCAGAGGTTACGGTAGGTGCAGAGAGTACCCTCACCTGTTTCGACCAGCCCATAACCGTAAGCCGCCAGCTGCCCAAGAAATGGACCTCAGCCAAAGTTTTCGACGGCAAAAAAGAGGTAGCCTCACGTATCGAAAACGGCGCAATAATTTTTAACGTAGTACCGCATCATAATTACCAAATCAAAAAAGTTGAGTAAAGGCAAAAAAAAAGCCCTGCAAGCTAAGGGGAATGTGCAGGGGGTAAATCTATAAAGGTATTAATTTTTAAACTAATAAAGGTTAATAACACAAATAACTTAAATCGTAAATACTAACAATCAATAGAAAAAAACGACCGCTTGAATAAGGCGGTCGTTTTTTATAACCAACCTTCTAACTAAAAAAATTTAATTCAAAACAATTGATAAAAATGATTTCTTTCCTTTCTTTTACTGATGCAAAGAAAGAGCATAATCGTTTTTTCTGTTAGGATTATGGATTTAAAAAATGGTATTATCGTCGCAAAAACACAAAAAAAGCATCTGGAGAATTAGGATTTTCCACACACAAACAATAGCAAAACAATTGATAATCAATGGAAAAAAAATCCTAATTCTTCTTTCTATACTGCGAAGGTGTCATTCCGCAAATTTGTTTGAAAACTCTTGAAAAATACGACACGTCGTCGAATCCGCATTTCGACGCAATGTCGCCGATGGGAATAAAATAGTCGCTGTCTAACATTTTTTTTGCAATGCCAATACGCATCTGGATAATATAGGCGGTTGGACTCATACCTGTAACGGCGATAATCTTGCGGTTGAGCTGCGAACGGCTCATGAACATCTCCGAAGCGAGAGATTCCACGTCGGGACGGCCGTTGTGCATGGCAGAAACTATCTTGTCGTTGAGTTTTAGGATAAATTCCTGATTCTTGACCATAACCGCCGAATCACTGAGTTTTTCAGCCGAATTGTTGATTTCAAAAGGCTTGCCGGCATCGGAAGAGGTTTCGTTAACTGTAATTGCTGCATATTTTTCGCGCAGAAAGCGGTATTTGTCTAATATATGTTTGATAGTGGTAATGAGTTCCTCCGGGTTAAAGGGTTTGTAGAGATAAGCATCCGCACCTACCTCAATACCACGTATTTTGTCATCAACGTTAGTTTTAGCCGTTACCATAATTACGGGGATATGCGAAGTTATTCCGTTTTCCCTGATTTTTTTTGTGAGAGTGTAGCCGTCCATGCCTGGCATCTTCACATCGGTGATAATTATGTCGGGAAGCTCCTGAACAGCCTTTTCGTAACCATCTTCGCCATTGAACGCGTATGTTACATTGTACACACTGTTTAACTCGCTGCCAATGTAATACGAAATATCCGAATCGTCTTCGATAACAAGGATGTCCTGCGACATAACTCGCTGGTTTTGAGCCATAATATCGGTAAGCAACGATTTTTCTTCAGTGTCGAATTCTTTGATAGGTAGCTTAACCGTAAACATAGTACCAGCATTGCCGCTCTTCACTGAAACCGAGCCTCCGAGAGCCTCTGCACATATCTTCACAAGCGAAAGACCTATGCCAGTGCCCGTAACGCCGTCGGTTTCGCCGGCGCGGTAAAACGTGTCAAAAATATGCGGAATATCCTCCTCCTTGATACCTTTGCCGGTATCGGTTACGCTGAGAAAGAAATATTTGTCTTCCACATGGCTCGTAACCTCCACATTACCATACTCCGAAGTGTATTTGATAGCGTTGGCTACGAGATTGGAGATAATTTTTTGAAGATACTCCGGCTCAATCATGGTTATAAGGCAGTTTTCGCGAGGACGGTAGCTGAGGGAGATGTGCTTTTCGTTGGCATAATAGTCCAATCCTTCTACTATCATTCTGATATGCACAACAATATCGCCTTTCTGTAGTTTGGGCGGGTCTATTGCAGATTTGATTTTTGAAATATCCAACAGGCTGTTAATCAGTGTTAAAAGTCGCGTTCCCTGACGCTCAATACGTCCGCCCGAATCTTTTGCGCCGGTATCGTCTTTCTGGAGGCGGCGGGCAAGTCCGAGAATCACAGTGAGAGGCGTACGAAACTCGTGGGTAACATTTGTAAAAAACTCCTCCCTTATCTGCTGGATTTTTTTGGTAAGCTGCTGTGCGCGGCTTTTTATCTTAATAATATAAGCAAGACACAATATAATGATAATCAACGCAATAAGGATTATCACAGAAGTCAACATTATTCGCCGGTTCTCCTTCACTTTCTCTTGGTTGATAAGCTGCAGCTTGTCGGTTTCGTACTTAATGCGGTAATGGCTCAGCTCAATGGCGGTTTCCTCGCGGTACATGCTGTCGGCAAGGTACGAATAACGTTCGAGATATTCCAAGGCGCGTTTCGGGTCGGTATCTTTCAGGCACTTGTAAAGACCATGACAGGCATTTTTTTGATTAAAACGGTTGCCAATTTTGTTGCAGAGTTCAAGACCTTCCGAAAAATAACGGACGGCAGTATCTTTCTGATTTCTTGATAGGAAAATTCTGCCCAACTGTATATCACATATGCTCACCGAGTTGAGATTATTGTTAGTTTTCAACACCGGCATAGCACGGTTGATTATTTTTTCGGCTAAGTCAATGCTGTCTAACACGATATACACTTCTGCCAACTGAGAAAGCCGGATTGCCGCCTTGCCGGTACGTCCGTCGGTACTGTCAATCTGATAGGCTCTGTAGGCATATTGGTAAGCTTCCTTGATATTGTTGAGCTTCATGTAAATTTCCGATGCCATTCCAAGACGGATAGCCATGCGGTCGCTGCGGTCGAGTTTTTTCTCCACCCCAATAGCCTCGAGAATAAATTTTTCAGCTGCGTCGAATTGACCTATTGAATAATAAAGTGCCGCCATATTGCTTAGCGACGAACTAAGGTTCTTGAAATTTTGCGCAATAGAATCCAATTTGTAAGCCTCTGTTTGATAAATCAAAGCGTTAGGATAATCACCCTGACACTGTAGACTTACAGCAAGGGTATTGTAGCAGTCGGCAATTATCGAGGTATTGCCTTGTTCGATACACATGTCAAGTGCCTTTTTGCTGTACAACGTGCATTTATCGTAGTCGGATGCCGAAAAATACCATTCGCCCAGCCAATACACCATTGTAACGTACATCTCGGAAGTGTCGCTTACGGTGTATGTAATTAACGAATCGGAAATATTTTCGCGGTATATATAGTCGAAAAAGCGATTAACAACGGCAACACGCTCGTTACCAGTACTTTTGTTGCAAAGCTGGTAATAATAATCAGCGCTGTCGGTTTGCGCAATAGTTTCTAACACCGCACAAAATATGGCGATGACAAGTAAAATAGGACGTTTCATCATTTTTATCAGTGCAAAGATGAAAAAAAAAGTTGTTACAAACAAATTTTTACTATTTTTGCAAAACAACTAAAGGTTACAGATATGTCATTATTCAGGTATACGTTACTATTAATATGCTGTTTAACAGTGGGATGCGAATCTCTCACCGACAATGATTTTGATAACAACGGAAACGACGGCGAAGATTGCAACTGCAATCTCTACGAAGAGCCTGAATCTTACGATGTCAAGCTAAAAATCACCTTAAATTCTGAAAACAAGGAAGTTCCCATCACTGTATATTACGGCAACATTGAACGTAACAGAATAGCTACACAAACCACAGCGATATCCTCGCCTGCGGTTATCACTCTAAAAACAGGATCGAACTACACCTACTTAGCCAAATACCTCAAAGGTAGCGACACTGTATATGTACCTGTAAACGCAAGGCTTTCTACAAGTTACTACATCTGCAACGATGATACATGCTGGCAAGTAGACAACAATGTAATTAATTTAAAACTCAAATAAAATGATTAAAAAGGTATTACTTGCAGCCACTGCTGCCGTTATGATTTCGATGTTGGCTTCATGCGCCCAGAGCGGAACCAACAACCAAGACAACAACACGCAAAAACCATCCGGCCAACCAGCCGAACAGACCACCCAGCAACAGAAACCCGCCGACAACGCCGCTTCAGCCCCCAAAGACACAAACAAAAAATATATGTGTGTCAACTGCAACGACTATTTCGACCAGCCCGGCGACTGCAGCAAATGTGGTATGGAATTGGTTGAGAATTACGATTACACAGAATAACGGCTAATAGCGGCACGATGGCCTGCGCCGCTATTTTTCCAAATACTTGTACTTGTTCTGCCTTTGCTGCCAACGCTCGCGGGCAAACTGCTGCATGTCGGCAACGGTATCTTTCTCGTCGATAATCTCGAATCCGAGAAGGGTCTCGATAATATCCTCCATGGTGGCAATGCCGTCCATACCGCCGTACTCGTCTACCACGAGGGCTATCTGCTCTTTTTTCTTTAGCAGGTCTTCCCAAAGCGAGAACACCGGCTTGGTGTTAGGCACTACCACTATGTTGCGTTTTAAGTCTTTGAGTTTTAGCAGGTCGTGGTCTTCGGCAAGGCTCTCCATCACCTGCTGGCGGAATACGTATCCCACGATGTTTTCGTCGTTGCCCACAAAGACGGGTATGCGCGAGAAACGGAGATAGTCTTTGTTGTCGAGAAACTCGCCCAATGTCATCTCCTCATCTGCCGCCGACACCACTACGCGCGGAGTCATAATATCGCTCACACGGTAGTTTTTCAGTTTCATAAGATTCTGGATGATAGTATTTTCTGTCTCCTTGAAAATGCCTTCCTCCGTGCCTATTGTGGCGAGTGCCGAAATCTCCTCGCGGCTGGTGGTGGGGAGGTTTGTGTTTTTCTTGAACAATTTAGTCAGCTGGAGAATTATTATCACAAGGGGGAATGTTACGACTGTGGTAATGCTAATCATGTGTCCGACAACCCCAGCAAGTTTTTCCCAGTATTTAGAACCGATGGTCTTGGGCGTAATCTCCGAAAAAATAAGTATCAGAACAGTCAAGAGCGCCGACACAATGCCGAGACTCTCGCTTCCGTACACCTTGGCGGCCTGAGCTCCCACCATGGCAGCACCAGCGGTATTGGCAACGGTGTTGAGCGAAAGAATGGCGGCAAGAGGCTTGTCGACATTCTGCTTAAGCCGGCATAATTTTTTCACCCCTTTGAATTCTGAATTTACGTTTATTTTTATAAATGTAGGCGTTACGCTTAGCAATACGCTCTCCATCAGCGAACACATAAACGAAATCAACAGCGAGGCGAGGAAATATGTAATTAATAATGCCATATTAAAATTGTAGGGACGCGCTGTGGCACGTCCCCAATAATATTTTGGATGCAGGGACACGCCACGGCACGCCCCTACATGATTATTTTACGTTACCAACCTTTATCAGATATTCGGCAATCTGTACGGCGTTGAGAGCCGCACCTTTGCGAATCTGGTCGCCGCTGAGCCAAAGGGTGATTCCGTTGTCGTCGGAAATATCCTTGCGGATACGTCCTACGTAAACATCATCGTGTCCGGCTGTCTCCAACGGCATTGGATATATAAGGTTAGACGGGTCGTCTTTCAATGTGCAACCAGGAGCGGCGGCAACCACTTTCTTAACTTCCTCCACGCTGAGAGGCTTTTCTGTCTCGATCCAAACCGACTCAGAATGGCTACGGAGCGACGAAACTCTTACGCATGTAGCCGAGCATTTAACGTCTGAGTGCATGATTTTGCGGGTCTCGTTGTACATCTTCATCTCCTCCTTGGTGTAGCCGTTGGGCTGGAACACGTCAACCTGGGGAATCACGTTGTATGCCAGCTGGTGTGGAAATTTCTTAACTGTAACTTTCTCACCTGCAAGTATTTCTTTGTATTGTTGCTCGAGTTCTGCCATTGCAGCGGCACCCGCTCCCGATGCCGACTGATAGCTCGACACGTGGATACGCTTGATGTGCGAAAGTTTCTCTATCGGCTGCAGAACCACAACCATCATGATAGTGGTGCAGTTAGGGTTGGCTATAATGCCGCGCGGACGGTTGAGAGCGTCCTCGGGATTGCACTCGGGAACTACCAACGGAACGTCGTCGTCCATACGGAACGCGCTCGAATTGTCGATCATCACCGCGCCGTATTTTGTAATGTCGGCAGCAAATTCTTTTGAAGTGCCTGCTCCCGCTGATGTGAAGGCTATGTCCACGCCTTTGAAATCATCATTGTGCTGAAGAAGTTTTACTTCGTACTCTTTTCCTTTGAAGGTGTACTTAGTGCCGGCACTGCGCTGAGAACCAAACAATACCAACTCATCAATCGGGAAATTCCTTTCTGCGAGAATACGGAGGAACTCTTGTCCTACTGCTCCGCTCGCACCTACTATTGCTACTTTCATCGTGTGTAATGTTTAAAAAAAAATTTTCCAAAAATACATATTTAACGAGATTTCAAACGGTTGTTTTTCAAATTTAATTATGATTTAATATTTGCAACAGATTTGATTTATAATTTTACACATGTTGTTATTTTTTTATTTACTTTGCATAACAAAAAAACAATTACTCTAATTATACTTAACAATATGAAATTCAGACATTTGATTGTAGTCTTTACCCTATTGTCGGCTTCGGTTTCGGCACAAAATGCAGGACTGGGCATCGACAGGGCTAACATGGACGCCGCCATACGTCCCGGAAAAGATTTTTATAAATACGCCGTTGGCGGATGGCTAAAAAACAACCCAATGCCGCCCGAATACTCAAAATACGGTCAGTTCGCCATTCTCGGCAAACAAAACAACGAGCGCATAAGAGACCTGATTACCGAAATGTCGTCGCAAAACTTCGCCCACGGCACCGACCAACAAAAAATCGGAGACCTATACAACCTGATGATGGACAGCACAAGGCTTAACCGCGAAAGCGCAAACCCAGTTATCCCCTATCTCCAAGCCATCGACAGGGTAAAAAACATAATTGAATATCAGATTGAGGGCGCAAAACTCTCGCTCTACAACATCAACATCAATATTTTTGAAATGTACTGCTCGGTAGACAAGCAGGACGCTACCAAAAACCTCATCTACATAGAACAGAGCGGACTTGTGCTCAGCAATCCCGATTACTATCTTCTTCAGGACAGCGTTTCGGTGAATATCCGCAAAAGTTACGCAGATTTTATCGCAAAACTCTTTGTGCTCGCAGGTTACGACTCTAATACTGCACAAGCCAACGCTACCGAGATTATCAGTTTTGAAACCGAAATCGCCAAGATCAGCAAGTCGTACACCGAACTGCGCGACGTTAAAGAAAACTATCACAAAATATCATATTCCGACCTTGTAACCGATTACAACGGCATCGACTGGGGCAGCATCCTTCTCAACTCATCTATTCCGGCTATCGACTCGGTAAGCGTCAACCAGCCCGATTTTATTAAAGGTGTGGAAATATTCTTCAAGGAAACCGCTCTAAGCACTCTCAAGTCCTATGCAAAATTCATCATTCTCTATCATTGCGACAACCTTTTAGACGACCGTTTCCGTGAGGCGGATTTTGAGTTCAGCAAAGTGATTTCGGGAGCGTCGCAAGACCGCCAACGCTGGGAAAAGGCTGTGCAATATGTCAACGGCACGCTCGGCATGGCTGTAGGCAAAATCTATGTGGCAAAATATTTCCCCGAATCAAGCAAGAACCGTATGCTTGAGATTGTTAAGAATCTCCAGGCCGCCCTCCGCCAGCGTATCTCTGAGGCGCAATGGATGAGCGGCGCCACCAAACAAAAGGCCTATCAGAAGCTGGACAGCTTTTATGTGAAAATCGGCTACCCCGACAAGTGGAAAAGCATTGCGGGATTAGACATCGACCCTGAAAAATCTTTGTTAGAAAACTCTTTCGCCATAGCACGCTTTACCAACCTCGACTATATCAACACCCACGTAAACAAGCCCACCACTCGCGACGACTGGCACATGACTCCGCAGACCGTAAACGCATACTACAATCCCGCCACTAACGAAATTTGCTTTCCGGCAGGAATACTTCAGCCGCCGTTTTTTAATCCTGACGCCGACGAAGCCTGCAACTACGGTGCTATCGGCGTGGTGATTGGCCACGAAATGACACACGGTTTCGACGACCAAGGCGCACAATACGACTGCAGCGGCAACCTAAGCAACTGGTGGACAGATAACGACCAGAAACAATTTGAAAGCCGCACCGACGTAATGCGCAAGTTTTTCGACAACATAGAGGTGCTGCCCGGTATAAGGTGCAACGGAAGTCTAACTCTCGGCGAAAACATCGCCGACAACGGAGGTTTGAACATCTCGATGCGTGCTATGAAGAACTACATGCTACAAAACCCGCTCAAAACGCTTGACGGTTTCACCCCCGAACAGCGTTTCTTCCTTAGCTACGGACTTATCTGGGCAGAAAACCGTACCGAGCTGAGCCTCCGCGACCAGATAAAAAACGACCCTCACTCCAATGCCAAATGGCGTGTAAACGGTGCGTTACCACACATCGACGAATGGTACAAGGCGTTCAATATCAAGTCCAAAGACAAAATGTATTTAGCCCCGGCAAAAAGGGTGAAAGTATGGTGATAATCGATAATTAAAAGTTGAAATATATATTTGGCAAAAAAATCCGGCATCAGACAGACTATTGCCCGCAGGGTTTCTACTGTTTGGCGCCACGTTTTTTTCTTATCGAAATGCTGAATTTCTTTTCGGCGATGTCTATCATTGTATTATAGGCTGTCGCTCTAAGCCTTTCATAGTCAAGTTCTTTGTGCAACTGCTCGATCTCTGATTTGAGTTTGGCTACCTCGTCCTTGTCGTCAAGAGAGCTCTCTTGATGTCCCGCTTTGTGCTGTTCGCGCGATGCTGCCTTCTGTTTTTTCTTTCGCATAGCGTTAAAGTCTGGATTGTGTTTGTTTTCGGCTACCAAGTTAGCAATCCATCTGCCAACTGTGATATGTCCTATCGGTAAAATTTTCGCTATACGGTCTTCGCCGTAGCCTTTCTCAAAGTGCAACCGTATCACTTCTTCGTAATACTTTTCTCGTTTCGCTGTCTTGTATTTATACATTTTTGACTCGTTGTTGTGAGTCAACTTTTTTTAGTGTAAGACAAATCTATTATTGTGGTTATCAATTCTTTAATAGAATAAATAATTAACTTGCAAACAAATGTAATAGTTTTGTTTTAGATTGCAAAATATTTTTAAAAAACAATATCCCCCAAAAAAAACTTCACCGGATTAATCCTTCTCATTAACCCGGTGAATATTAAAATTTTACAATGTATTAGTTAATCAAAAATACCTTTTCTTTGCCGTTGTATTCGGCGCGGATGGTGGCGCGACCGTCGGTGATTTTGCTGATAGAGATTTTCATTCCAGATTTGATGTCGGAATCTACTTTGAGGGTTGATTTGTCGGTGATTGGACCGTAAACCTGGTAATGATTACATTCGTAATAACCGTTGAAATTGGTAAAGAAAATCGGTTGTGAAGGAATTGTGAGCGCATTGCCATCGGCGGTGATGGTGATTTGCGGCACTTGCGGAATGTCAATGGTTTCGTTGCCTTTGGTAAAGCCAATGCCGTGAAGGTCAAAGAGTCCGTATGGTTTGTTTGATTGACGGCGTTCCCACGGATTGCGGGGTTTGGGTTCTTCTAAATCGGGACCTTCGGCTACAAGATAGATGGCGTGTTTACCAGTAAGTCCTTCTACCTGAGGAACTTTTATAGAATATACTTTGGGCGATTTTGATGCGTCGGCGGGCACTTCTATTACACCGATTTCTTTGCCTTTCCAAGTGGCGTTGGCGTATGGACCGTCGAGCATAACGTGGATTTTGAATGCTCCGTGACCTTGCGACGAAAGGTTGATATTGAGCGTTGCACCATCGCCTTTTTTGATTCCGGCAAATGCTTTAACACCCTTGGTATCAGATGTTAATCCTCCAAAGCCAAAATATTTGAAACCTACAACGCCTTTGTTGGTGATGCCCACAAGATCCATCGAATTGTTCCAAACATCGTGATTATCTTGCATCCAATTGTTGTTGCTCATATAGCAGGCAAGTCCGGCAGAGTAATATTTATAAGGTGGAAGTCCGAAAATCTGAAAACCTTCGCTTGTAACCTCTGCGCCGGTGTACTCTTTGCCGTTTGTAGCCTTTGCAGTCCACTCATTATTAGGCGAGTATGGGTCGTAAGCGGTGATTTTTACAGTGCCACCGTCGGCAACAGATTTTTTATCCCAAGTGATTTTTACAGGAGCCACCATAGGCTGACGGGCATATCCAAAACCGCGCGGAGGACGATGGTAAAATACATACCACTGACCGTTGATTTCTTGAATAGAGCCGTGAGTATTGTGTGCAGCGTTGGTTTCGGTGAGAGCAGAGCCGTCTTCGTTGAGCACAATGCCGCGCGAATCTACCAAAACTCCGCCCGAACGCCAAGGACCTAACGGAGAATCGCCGTAAGCATAGCGTAGAGCCGAATTAGTTGCTCCCAAACCGTATTCTGTGCCGCTGTATCCCGAAAATACCATCACATATTTGTTGCCCACCTGACGTATCGACGATGCTTCAAAGAAATTGAAATCCAATGGGTTCTGACCTTTGTAAAGTGCTTTGTATTCCGAACCGGGCTTGTCTAAGAGTTTACCGTCGCGGGTGCTTGCGGGTATAAACGGGTCGATAAGCGAAGTGCCGGGACGCTGCGAATACATTGTGTTTTGGTCTAACTCACAGGCAGTTGAATGTTGAAAACCATAAAAAACGTATGCGCGGAATCCTTTTTTGTAGTCTTTGTCTTTTTTGTCGTTGACGGGCTCGATAAATACCGAGGGGTCGAAATCGATAAGCGAACCTTCTACGCAGGCACGTCCGTCGGGGGTAAGGTTGATGGGCGTGAAAGGTCCGTCGGGGCGGTCGGATTTGCACACCATAGGAATGCGCCTCCATCCGCGCGAATGGGGATATAGATAGTAGGTGCGCTTGCCTGTTTCGCGGTCGTTAACCTCCACAAGGTCAGGGGCGAACATAGTGTCCCACTGTCCGTTGACAAAGTACGAGAAGATAGGACCTTCGTCGCGCCAATCGGCAAGGTTTTCAACGGGCGCCGACCACATACGGATATCGTTGCCACAGTAGTCGGTGTAGCGGGTATCGTGCGAGCCGATGATGTACGCGCGGTATTTTCCCGGGTTGTCGGGGTCTTCAAACACACGGGGTTCGCCATCGGGAAGATGCTCCCACAGAGGCAGATAGGGGTTCTGCGCCGCCGCTGTGAGGGCGCAAAATGTTGCAATGCTTAAAAAAAGTCTCTTCATATTAAATCAGAATAAAAATTTATGGGGTAAAGATAGTAATAAAGTGTAAAATAAACACTATTTTTACACCGAAATATTTTTAAAATAATACTCTATGAAAAGACACTTATTATTGATTACATCAATGTTGACGGCGGGAGGCTTATCCGCCCAAAACCCTGTGGTGCAAACGTGGTTTACATCCGACCCTGCACCAATGGTTCACAACGACACCCTCTACGTATACACAGGACACGATGAGGACAATGCCGATTTTTTTTGGATGCAAGAATGGCGCGTGTATTCCACCACCGATATGGTAAACTACACCGACCACGGTTCGCCACTTGCCCTTGAAACTTTTTCGTGGGCAGATGACCGCGCGTGGGCTTCGCAAACCATCTACCGCAACGGCAAGTTCTATTGGTACATCTGCGCCCATTCTAAAATTTCGGGCGGAATG
>JAFYFR010000027.1 GCA_017543645.1 Bacteroidales bacterium | reverse complement strand
CGGAGAGGTCCTGTATCTCGTCACGCTGATAATAATGCCCCAGTATGACAGCGTTTTTCTCTTTTTTCAGACGAATAATTTCGTTTTTGTAAAATTCATTGTCCATATCTGATGTATTTATGTAATTATCAAACACTCCAGTTGTTGCAATGGAGTTGGTTGCAGGATGCAAATATACACATTTTTTTTGGTTTCGGAACGTTATTGTTGCACATAATACTATAAGCGTTCATTTTTTAAGAAATGAAAGGAAGCTAACGGCAATTTTCCATTATAACGGCCTCTACGATTGCTGTTGGTTTTATCATTGTTCCTCCCTAGTAACTTCGTTCAATCCTGTATCGTTGTCCTATTGTTATAGCATCGTTATCCTACATAATAACGGGAAACGATGTTGCAATTAAAGGATGACAATCCAGTTTTGAAGGGAGCTGGTGTTATACGGGTGCAACCCGTATGTGAGGATGCTTTAGAATAAAAGTTATTATTATGTTTTAATATCTTATTTGTTTTATTTTGTTTGTCAGTTTTGTTGATAAACGATTATTGGATGAATCACGGCTAAACAGTGTCAACAATTCTTCAACATGTTATTCGTTCCGATATGGCTGAATTGCAGAGTGGTGTTGGTTTATCAACGATGTGTTGAATGTGTAATAAACCGAGTTATCAATAGTGCCGGATTTCGAGTTACGAAGGTTTTGGAATGTTGAAAACCGACGAAAAGAAATGCCTTTTTCAACAGTTTCGCGAGAGGGTTTTTTGTTTCAATTTTTATTGACAGGGTTGTCAGCCGATTGTCAACAAATCTTGTTGATATTTATTATTGACTTGATTTCCTTGGTTATGCGGTTATGGTTAAAAAAATGTGTATAATTAAATGGTCTTTGTTGTCAGAAGTTTATATTTTTTGTGCTATCTTTGCAACACGAAAAAGTTATAAACACGCTTTGATATGAAAGAAATTATACCTATAGCCTGCGACCATGCAGGATTTGAACTGAAAGAGGTGGTGAAAAAACACCTCGAAGAGAGAGGTTTTGAAGTGAAAGACTTCGGAACTAACAGTGCTGAAAGTGTTGATTACCCAGATTTTGCACATCTGGCTGGACATGCTGTGGATTGTGGCGAGTACAAACGTGGCATAGTGATTTGCGGCAGCGGCAACGGTGTGCAGATGACGGTGAACAAATACCCGAATGTACGCTGTGCATTGTGCTGGAATGCCGAAATAGCACATCTTGGCCGTCAGCACAACGATTGCAACATGGTGTCGCTTCCGGCCCGCTTCATTCCGCAGGAAACGGCATTGCAGATTGTGGATGAGTTTCTCGACACTCCTTTCGAGGGCGGGAGACATCAGCGCAGAGTTGAGAAAATCAACAAGTTGATTAAGTAGTGGCTGCCCATTCGATGAATAGCGAGACATACGATGCCCTGAGGCAGGTCTTCACTTGTATCGACAACACCACGTTGGAGGGTAGCGACACCCGGCAACGGGTGGATAACCTTTGCCGGCGTTCGATGGAGCTGCAGGATGCGTCGAAGGGAATCGGCCATGTGGCGGCGGTGTGCGTGTATCCTGTTTTTGTGCGACAAGCGGTTGATTGTCTACGGGGTAGCGGTATACGTGTTGCGTCGGTGGCGGGTGCCTTCCCTGCCGGACAGTCTCCCCTACCCGTCAAGCTGCTTGAGGTGAAGTACGCTTTGGACGAGGGTGCCGACGAGATTGATACCGTCATCTCGCGTGGTTCGTTGCTTGAAGGTGATGATAATAAGGTATTTGACGAGATAGCTGCCATCAGACAGGAGACGGCCGGGCGCACTCTGAAAGTGATTCTCGAGACGGGCGAATTGCAGACACCGGAGCATATAGCGCGAGCGTCGGAACTTGCCATTCAGGCAGGAGCTGATTTCATCAAAACATCTACCGGCAAGATAGCTGTTTCGGCCACCGTCGAAGCAGCCGAAGTGATGTTAAATATAATAAAAAAACATCACATAAAAACTGGAAAATGGGTCGGATTTAAGGCCGCTGGAGGCATATCAACCCCCGAAGAAGTGTTAAAATATTATACACTTGCTGCACAAATATTGGGCAAAGAACAAATTAAAAACCAATTTTTTAGAATTGGAGCAAGTCGGTTGACCGAAAGGCTGTTCTCGTTTTTAACAGAGCAGAATTTTGCAATATGAATTTTTTTTTGTTATTTTGCATTTTTATTGATATACTTACAATAGATGAAACCTTTACAAAAGAAACTTGCGCGTTACACAGCCCCTCAAGAAGCTAAGGCTAAGGGTATT
>JAFYFR010000026.1 GCA_017543645.1 Bacteroidales bacterium | reverse complement strand
ATTGGTTGCATTTGTCGATAAACTTGTTTAATTCGCTAATCATCATAGTTTTATCAACATAAATATCAGCAGCCAAAATTTGCTTAAAGCCTACATTACTCGGATTCAAATAGATGCCCATAATATTGCGGTTTATTTTTCGGCAAATATAAAAAAAATGGATATATATTGCAAATTATTTCCCTACTCCTCCACCACCTTATCCCTCATCGCCTCGGGTAAAAGTGGGCGCACGGTGTCAATACTGCCCAAGGGAACAACTATGCGCTCGATATTGTCGCAATCCTCCAAGGCACATTCGCCAATCGACAGCAGTCCTGCGGGAAGGTTCAAGGTTTCGACGTTGACAAGTCCCGAACAGGCGTATGGCGCGATATTCTGAATAATGTCGGGTAGGGTTATCCACTGGCTTGCTATGTCCCAATACGACACAAGAGTGTTAGTGGCGTAGTCGATAAGCATATTGTCCTCTACCATAAAACGTGGCGAACGCGACTCTACATTCAGCGCAGAAACACACCCGGCGAACACTCCTCCGCCTATCTCGTTAAGCGATTCGGGCAGCACCACGTGGCTTAGTTGCGAACAGAACGCAAACGCCTTGGCCCCAAGATATTCCAACTCCTGCGGTAGAATCACCTCGCTCAGATGCCAACTACCTTGAAAAGCCTCATCGCCTATCTCCTTCACCGTTGGCGGAAGTTCCACAGTTTCAAGCGAATCGCAGGCGTAAAAGGCGTTGAAACTGATAAATTCAAGATTTTTAGACCAAGTGATATCTTTGAGAGCAACGCAGTGAGAAAACGCCTCTGCGCCTATCACCGTTACAGTGTCGGGAATCACAATGCTTTCAAGTTTTGAGCAAAGTTCAAAACTGTTGTTGCCGAGATATTTTAGACTATTGCCGAGGTGTATTTTGGTAAGGTTGTCGCAAAGCGCGAAAGCGTTGTTGCCTACAACACGGAGAGTCTCAGGCAGCGTTACCTCGGTGAGTAACTTGCAGTTGAAAAACACATAGTCGTCGATGATTTCTATTTCGTCGGGAACGGTAAACACTGAATCGGTGCCGAGATAAGCCAAAAGCATTTTGTTTTTACGGTCGATCAGCATCTTGTTTTCAAACACCAATTCAGGGTCTTGCGAATCAATCTCCAAATTGTAACAGGCTCGAAACGCCCCCCCCCCCAAAAGGTGCAAATCGGGCGGAATATTCACGTATTTGAGACACTTGCATCCAGAAAACGCACCGCCGCCAATCAGTTTTACCGATGGAGGAATGGTAACACGCTCCACACGGTTGCAGTTTTCCATATTGCCGTCGAATATGATAAACGCTTCGGCGCAGATAATCTCGGTGCCGGGTTGAACCATATAGTCGGTTACTTTCGGGTCGGTAAAGCGGATAAGTTTTTTACCGTCGGGCGAATAGAGCACGCCGTACATATCCTTTACGGCAGTATCAAAATCCTCAGCGGTAGTGCCTGTGGACTCCATCATCGCGTAAAAATGTTCCTCGGTGATTTCTTTATTCTCGTCCATAATATTAAATTGTTAAACTCAACACATATACATAATTTTAATAACAAAGCAATAACAAGTGGTATGGAATCACAATTTTATCGCATTTATAATAAGCTGACTGTTGAACACGAAATCAATATTTGTGTTACGCCTTTCTATTGGTGGGGAAAAGAGGGCGAAATCGGTCTTTGTATTGGTTGCTATATTTATCGACTTGGGCGACAAGGGTATGCCCGAGGCGTTTTTAAGCTGGTACTTTACGCCGTCCATCATTATGTAACACTTGCTACACGAAGCCGAGAGCGCGATATCATCACCTGTGGAATTGTTAAACCTGCAGAACAACACGGTTTCGTCTTTGTTAAATTCAATATCATGCACCACGATGGTTTGGTTTGCGTCGGCCACTGGGTGCGACAATCCTTCTTTCAGCGTTTTGCGCTGCAGCTTAACACCAAAGACTCCTAAGCTGTCCTGCTCCACAAAGTCGATAGTTTCCGACTCTGTGGGTATAGAGGCAAATTCCAAACTAAAATCCACCACCGTCCCTTTTCCGCCGGGGAAATATTCAGGGACATTTTCTAAATTACTTGACTCAAAATTATTTACGCCATCGGGAATAGAATATGCCTTAATAAGGTTGTACTGTTTGCCATCCGACAATATATGAATCGACGGAGAGTTAGCCGGAACTTTCTTAAGTGTGTCGTCGGTTGTGTTTACGGCGTGGAAATCCACAACGGTATGGTCTTCGTCTATACGTATTGCCTTAATATAGGCGAATCCGTTGTCGAAATAAACATTGCGGACGTATTCGGGGAACAAGACCTCGATGCCGCTGTCTTGCGTAATTTTGTTAATGTTGCTTCTGAACAGGAAAAGCACGAAGCCAATAATAACAGCCAAAGTAACAAAGCCCAAGCCGAAGAATTGGAGTTTTCTTATCAGCGACTGGCGTTTGAGTTCGTCGGCAAAAAGCGATTTCGGAGTATCGATGTAATATTTTTCGATGTCGGCAATAAAACTGCTCCAATCTTTGTTGGAGGCATGCGAATAGTTTAACGTGCTAAAACCCCAGAAACGTTCTAACTCGTAAACATAGTTAGAATCGGCAAGGTTGAAGTTACCGCTCTTGATACAGAACAGGCGTTTGTTAGGATATTTTTTAAGGGCGTTTTTAATCTGCACAAGCTCGTACATGCAGTGCATCGAGCGGAAATACTTGTCGGAAAAGATAAGCACCACCACCTCGCTGTTCCATCCTATTTCCTTTTCGAAATCGGAAACACGGTCGCCTGCGCCTAAGTCGCGTTTGTCGAGGCGGTATTCGATATTATGTTCGGTCAACTGCTTTAAAATAGTGTCAACGCAGTCGGAGATATGCTCCCACTCAGGTTTTTTACTACTATTACGGGCATACGAGAAATAGACGGGTCGCCCTGGATTGACACATTCCACATTCCCTATTGATTCCGAAGTGTTTTCTAATGTTGATGGCATAATAGTCGGTTTAAAAATGCAACGCAAATATATATAAAAAATACAAAAACGAAGAAAAAACGGATACAGCTACTGCCATTCCGCTATCGGCACAAAATTTAAAGCTTGCCCTCGAGCTTTCGAACTACGGCTACGCTAACAAAAACGCAGTATCGCTTATTATGGCGGCCCAGATTTTAAACCAAAACGGATTTGACTTAGAAGAGATACAATCCGAACAACTTCTTGCCGATGCCAAAACACAGGACCCGTACGCGGCGCTGTGGGCGACGAAAAATACTCGTTTGATATGATCAGCAGTTTTCATACCGACGAATACAAAGTAACATTTAAAGAAAACAAAAAAGCAATAGTTCAAGTAAAAGGCGTTGGACTCACCGACCTCGACCTCTATATCTACGACAAGAACGGCAACCTGATTACATCCTACACCTCCGACTCCGACAATTGCGAATGCACTTGGATTCCCAAATGGACCAGCGAATTTACAATCCGCATCAAAAACCGCGGCGGATTTTACAACCTGTACTATTTGCAAACCAACTAAACTTCAATAAAAAAACATAAGAGTATTTATAGCCATAAAAAAACATACTATGAACAAAATACTTGCAATATTATTTTTATTGCTTGCACCTTTATGCGTATGGGCACAGAGCGAAGATGCCGAAACGCTCTACAATGAAGGCTTAGAACTCCTCAAAGCCCAAAAATACGAGGAGGCAATTCCAGTTTTTCAAAAGAGTTTGGATTTGGGGCAAGATGACATATCAATCCAAATGCTATCTGCTTATGGATTATCCAAATGCTATGCGGGAGTAGACAACTACACCGAGGCTATAAAATACGGAACACAATTATTGGACAACATCAAATTATATTTCGACGAAAGCAGCCCCCTTTATCACATGACATTGCTCAATTTGGCGAAATATAATGAAAAACTTGGCAACATCCAGGAAGCTATCAGACTTGACACCAAGGCTTTGGAAATCCGCAAAAAGATTCTTGGCGAGGAGCATCCTGATTATGCTAATTCATTAAACAATTTGACATACTATTATTCTCACATTGACAAAACAGAGGAAGCCATCAGGCTTTGCACGCAGGCAATGGAAATCCGAAAAAAAATTCTATGCGAGAATGGTAGAGACTAAATCAAACAAGACGGTGCGATGTTAGACCAACAATATCAACTTGAACCTGATAAAAGAACAATGGATGCTGACTCGCTATCAAAAGTCATCGACAACGAAGAACGCCTTCTCATTGCATCGGTCAAAGAACTCGGCGACTATACAAAGAATCTGTCGATCAAATGGGATGACATTAAAACAAAGCTGACAAACAAAGACTTGGCGGTAGAATTTGCATGTATTATCATCTCCAACGCTATACAACAAAATTTGGAAGCCGTTAGACAAGTATCTGCAAGGAGTTAATAATGTATACTTCTCCCCTGTCGGAAAGTTCCACACCATCGGCATAGAGTACCTTCCCGACAAAAGCGGCGAAATCTTCGCAAAAAAATTCAACGCATACCGCCTGTCGTCAGTTTTTTGCCGGTGCCAACACGGCTCTCAACCCCGAGCAGAGGCAGTTTATTCCCGAAGGCGTTGACGACGGCATACACACCGCCAAAGAGATTTCGCGTATGGATTTTAATGGCTTGGATTTGGTGGTGCTCTCAGCCTGTCAGACGGGTTTGGGCGAGGTAACGGGCGAAGGCGTATTCGGACTTCAGCGCGGATTCAAGAAAGCCGGAGCGCAGACCATAATAATGAGTCTCTGGAACGTGAGCGACAAGCCCACCAAAGAGCTTATGACCGGGTTTTACCGCAACCTTGTAGCCGGAAAAACCAAACGCGAAGCCTTCATCTCAGCCCAAGACAAAATCCGCCTAAAATATTTCGACCCGAAAATGTGGGCAGGATTTGTAATGGTGGACGGATATTGATTCGCTACTGCTTATCCTTTTTCTTAAAAAAAGAAAGCATGAACATTGTGTCCGAAATAGCGTAGACCAAGTAGCACGACAAGAAGAACACTAAAAAGGGCACACGCGACGGTATTGAAATATTGGTAAAAGCGGCGATAAGAAACACAAAATAAATCAATAACTTAACCACATTGGAAAGCATAAAAACCGCCGAGAATTTTGAAAACTTGGTATACTTTGGCTTGGTGATTATCAATGCCGAGATTATGCTTACCGAGGCAAAAAAGGCAGGCGAGGCATACGCAGCCCACGACGATTTTTCTGGTATACACACCAGAAATACCACCAACGCGACAATGGAAAGCACCACCGCCATCCCAAAATATTTAATTAACTGTGTCTGCATTTTTAATAAATAACTTATTTCTTAACTATATCCTTGATAAAAAGATAAATACCAGCTGCTACCGAAAGCAAAGATGCAACAACGGTGATAGCAGGTTTGGTGTCGAAAAATCCGTCGGCCCAAATGCCTGCCCATACGCCTATAACAATTACGGCCACCATTTGAAAGGCAGCCGTAGTGTATTTTGCAACGTCGCGGAGGTTGTCGCTATCCTTTTTCAAGATACTACTTCTTTATAGCGGTAGCGGAGTCTTTCCCGTCCATCTGGCATGTGCCGGTAAAGATTGCGCCCTCCTCAATGATAATCTTGGTGGTGTCGATGTCGCCGTGCACGCAGGCGGTGTCTTTGAGTTCAAGGAGCTCGGCACACGAGAGTTTGCCGTCTACCTTTCCGCTGATGTTGGCCACCTTGCACGAAATTTCGCCTTCTACCACGCCCGACTTGTCGATTACGAGACGCTCGGTAAGGCTGATGTTGCCTTTGAGCTTTCCGGCTATGCGGACACTACCGTTTGACTTGATTTCGCCCACGAACTCTGTTCCAAAGGCGATTATGCTCGTATTGTTTACTTGGTCTGTTTCTACTTTTGCCATATTGTTAAAGAGATATTAGTTATTTTGGCGCAATTTAGAAATAATTTTTAAATTAGCACTACTCTTCTGGAGATTTTAATTCAAAATCTTCCATAAATTTTGTTGTATACTCTCCTGCGCAGAAACGCGGGTCGTTCATCAGCTGGAGGTGGAACGGCGCGGTGGTTTTCACACCCTCAACAACGAGTTCAAAAAGTGCGCGTTTCATTTTGGCGATAGCCTCCTCGCGGGTCTGTGCCACTGCCACAAGCTTGATAATCATCGAATCGTAGTACGACGGAATCTGATAGCCGGTGTAAATGTGCGTATCCACACGTATGCCGTTGCCGCCTGGAAGGTGAAGTCCAGTGATTTTGCCGGGACATGGACGGAAACCGTTGAATGGGTCTTCGGCGTTGATACGGCACTCAATAGCGTGAGCCTGCGGATAGTAGTTGCGTGTGGAGATTTTGGCTCCGGCGGCAATGCGGATCTGCTCTTTTATAAGGTCGAGATTGGTAACTTCCTCAGTAATACCGTGTTCTACTTGGATACGGGTGTTCATCTCCATAAAGTAGAAATTGCGGTGAGCGTCTACAAGGAACTCCACTGTGCCTACGCCTTCGTATTTGATAGCGCGTGCGGCTTTGCAGGCGGCCTCGCCCATCTTGTGGCGGAGTTCCTCGGTCATAAACGGCGAAGGAGTCTCTTCCAAAAGTTTCTGGTGACGACGCTGAATAGAGCAGTCGCGCTCAGAGAGGTGGCAAACGTTGCCGTATTGGTCGCCGGCAATCTGAATTTCTATATGGTGGGGTTCTTCAATGTATTTCTCAAGGTAAACAGCATCGTTGGCAAACGAAGCGGCGGCCTCCTGACGTGCGGCGTTCCAAAGGTGCTCAAACTCGTCCTCGTTGCGGATAATGCGCATACCCTTTCCGCCTCCGCCTGCTGTGGCTTTAAGCATTACGGGGTATCCGATACGTTTTGCCTCGGCTTTGCCCTGCTCCATGGTGTCGAGCAAGCCCTCTGTGCCAGGAGTTACGGGAACTCCGTGTTCGGTCATGGTCTTGCGGGCAGTTGCCTTGTCGCCCATCATAACGATTTGCTCTGCTGTGGGACCTATAAATTTGATTCCGTGCTCGGTGCAGATGCGTGCAAACTTGGCGTTCTCCGAAAGAAAACCGTAGCCGGGATGGATGGCGTCGGCGTTGGTGATTTCCGCCACGGAGATAAGGGCGGGAATATTCAAATATGATTTAGACGACGGGGGTAGTCCAATGCAGACTGCCTCGTCGGCGAATTTCACGTGCAGCGAATCCTTGTCGGCGGTGCTGTATACTGCCACGGTCTTGATGCCCATCTCCTTGCAGGTGCGGATTATGCGCAGGGCTATCTCGCCACGGTTGGCAATTAATATCTTTTTAAACATAACCTACTGACTTAATTAGGGTTCGATAAGGAAAAGTGGCTGGTCAAATTCTACAGGAGTGCCTTCTTCCACAAGGATTTTGACAATCTTGCCCGAAACTTCGGATTCTATCTCGTTAAAAAGCTTCATAGCCTCTATGATGCAGAGTACCTGACCCTTAGTAACTTCGTCGCCTACATTTACATAAATAGGCTTGTCGGGTGAAGGACGGCGGTAGAAAGTGCCTACCATCGGGGCTTTTACTGTGAGGTATTTTTTCTCGTCGTCTTTGACATTCTCGCGGTATTCTATGGGAGTGGTGGTGGTGGTGGCAGCCTGAATGGGCGAACCCATCTGCTGAGCCATACCCGAAATCATAGGCATCTGGAAAGCGGGCATCTGAAAGTTTTCGCCACGGGCTACGTCCTTGTCGCCAGCTGGGAATTTTACGTTGAGTTTCATGTCGTCGGTCTGAATGTCAACTTCTGAAATACCGATTCGAGAAACGGCTTTGATAAAATCTTGTACTTCCTTTAAATTTGCCATAATATTTTTATTTTTTATTAATTATCAAACTAAATTACTGTATCACTACGAGTTATAAGCCCATTTTAGGTATAATGCGCCCCACGTGAAACCTGCGCCGAAAGACGAGATAATGATGTTGTCGCCCTTGTGGAGTTGTTTTTCCCATTCGCATAGGCAGATGGGAATAGTGGCAGAGGTGGTGTTGCCGTAACGCTGTATGTTAATCATGACCTTCTCCGGCGGCAGCTCCATACGGCGTGCCGTGGCGTCGATGATGCGGAGGTTGGCCTGATGCGGCACAAGCCATGCTATGTCGTCGGCAGTGAGGTTGTTACGCTCCATTATCTCTACCGAGACATCAGCCATGTGGGTTACAGCCGACTTGAAAACAGGCTGACCCTCTTGATATACGAAATGTTCGCGGTTGCGGACAGTTTCTTCTGTGGCGGGAGACAACGAGCCACCCGACTTCATGTGAAGGTGCTTGGCTCCTGCTCCGTCAACACGGAGGATATAGTCTAAAAGTCCGAACTCCTCGTCGGTCGGCTCCACAAGCACAGCCGCCGCGCCGTCGCCAAATAGCGGACAGGTCTTGCGGTCGGTGTAGTCGATGATAGACGACATTTTTTCGGAACTCACAACGATAACCTTTTTTTCTACGCCCGACTTAATAAACTTAGAAGCTGTTACCAAACCGTTCAAGAATCCCGAGCAGGCAGCGTGGAGATCGTAAGCAAATGCTTTAGACATACCCAACATGTCGCAAATCTGGATGCCAGACGCGGGGAACAACATATCGGGAGTGGTGGTAGTGCAAATCACCATGTCGATTTCGGTGGGATCGAGGTTTTTCTTAGCGAGAAGCTCCTTGATAGCCATCGCGCCCATGTAGGCGGTTGCCTTGTCCTTGTCTTTAAGAATTCTGCGCTCCTTGATGCCTACGTGCGAAGTAATCCACTCGTCGCTTGTATCAAGCATCTGCGAGAGTTCGTCATTGGTTAGCCGGTATTCAGGCACGTACATGCCCACACCGGTAATAACAGCGTTTATTTTTGTCATAGAAAATCAACTATCGTTAAAAAATAAAAAAAGACAAATGTAGGAACATAACGCAAAGGCGCAACATTCCGCCATCTGTCTCAATTTTTTTAATGCTGCGGCATATGTTATTCGGCGGCCGCTGCTGACTTGTCGATAGCGAGTTGACCTCTGTAATAACCGCATTCGGGGCAAACAGTGTGCGCCTGGATAGTTGCACCGCAGTTGCTGCATTTTGTAAGAGTGGGTGCTACCGCTTTATAATGGGTTCTTCTCTTGTCTCTTCTTGTCTTAGAAGTTTTGTGCTTAGGATGTGCCATTTTTAATAATTTTTATTTTGTTCGTTATACCTTTTAATTATACAATTTCAAAATTCATAATTACGCAGCTGATCCCATCTCGGGTCGCTTTCAATAACATTGTCGCGAGCCTCGAGCACTTCGAGCGTTGCGCTCATGTCGGGGTCGCACTGAGGCAATCCGTCAATACCTACCGGATGTACCCTTCTTGCCGGAACACTCAGCACTATATATTCATAAATATGGTGCTTGAGGTCTATCTTGGTTTCGTCGTACGACAAAACTATTTCGTCGTCGGCTTCGGCAGGGTCGCTCGACACTTCGCCAAAACGCACATCAAGGGTGAAATACCCTTTGACTGGCAGGTCGAACAGGTCGAGACATCTGTCGCACTCTACTTCTACTGTACCGCTTATGTCGAAACCAAACTTCAGTCCGAACTCCGAAATCTCCGCTGTAACATCTACATCGATCTTTCCGTTCTGAAACTCCGACTCAGCAAAAAGCGCAAAAAAACTGCTGTCGAGATGATAAACTATCTCGTGCCGTCCCGGTGCCATTGATTTGTAATCTACTACAAAATTGTTTTTTGCCATAATCGGTTCTATGTAGAAATTGGCGCAAAAGTAAAAGTTTTCGCAAAAAAAACAAAATTTTTGTCTGATTAAAAGATGTAGAATTTTACTTTTTTATCTAACTACTTAAATCACAACTAATTAAAAAATAAAGTTTTTAAAATTTTTGCATCTCCGAGTTTGAAGGCTGATCTTCAACTATAGCTTTTGACACTACAGCGTTGGGATTATGCGGAGTTTCGTCATCGAACCCAAACTTAACGTTGGTTTCGGGAACTGCCACACTGATTACCTTGAATGGCTGGTTGTTGTTATCGTAAAGTAGTGAGAATGTCTCGCGGAATTTAACATCGCCACGGGTGAAGAAGCGCACTTTGGTCTTGCCGTTTAGCACCTCTGTCCAGAACACGTCGAAACTTACCATCTCGCTCTTCGTTAGGGCTGACACTTCGCGGATGTTGTGTCCCACGATGTCGCTCTGCTTGTATCCTGTGGTGTTGAGAGTTTTGTCGCGGAGGTCGAGTACCACGCCGGTAGTATCGTAACGCATAATGATAGAAGTCTGCGAAAGCACGTCGAGGATTGCCACAATCTCGCGCTCGGAGAGTTTCACCTCGTCCTGAGCCTGCTTGATGTCGTTGTACGATGCGGCAATCTCTTTTTCGCGGCGGGCAAGCTCGTTACTCTGAGTGGAGAACTTATTGAGGAGTTCCGCGCTGTTGATGTTCTTTTTGATGTTAGATATTGTTGAGGCGATACGTTCAGCCACATTGTCGAAAAACTTAATCTGATACTCTGCAATATCGTGGAGCGAGGCTATCTCGATAACGCCGTGCACATCGTCCTCAAACTGCAACGGCACGAGCAACAGGCACGACGGCTTTTTCTCGCCCAAACCTGATGTAATATAAAGGTATCCTTCGGGAACTTCGGTCATGTAGATAGTCTTACGTTCTATGGCGCAGCGTCCCACAAGGCTCTCGCCGAACTCAACGGTGGTGGTGAGCTGCTTTTTGCGGTCGAGGGCGTAGGTGGCCTTCTGCTCGAGAACTTTTTTGCCGTCCCTCTCTTCGGTAACGAACATCGCGCCCTGTAATGCTCCGAGATATTTTACAAGGTAGCTGATAATCTTGAAAGCAAAGTCGGCGATGTCGGCGTTGTTCATACGGAGGAACTCGCCGATCTGCGCGAGACCGTTTTGCGACCAAGAGAGTTTTTCGTTTTCCTCGATACGTTTTTTCTCCTCTGCACGAGCGTGCAGAAGGTTTTTCTGCATCTCTATCAGCGCGGAGTCGAGAGCGTTGTTTACGTCGTGGGTCTCGAATGTGGTTTCGAGGTCGCCCTTGCCCATGCTACGTGCAAACTTTGTGGTACGCATAATACGGTCGGCAAGGAAGTTGACAGAGTTGTAGAGTTTCTGTGTCTCCTCGTCAGACGACTCGAGCTTTGAAATATTGTCGAAATCGCCGCTACGGAGCTTCTGCAATACCGAATCCACCTCTTTCATGGGCTTGGTGGCAAATGTTACAAACATATAGGCAAAAATTGCCAGCACTATAAATCCGAAAAATGTCAATAATAAAAAGGTGTTAACTCCGCTGAGAGCTTTCATGCGGAACTGTGCGTAGTCGATTTCGTAACCTAGCGTCCACGGGGTGGTATTGTCCTTCAGCTCAATAGGATAGAAACTGATGTGGCACTTGTCGCTATGCGAAAAATCAAGAATTCCGATGTTCTTGTTCTGATATGTATAGTCGAGGCTGCGGAGCGAACCGTCGGCAATCTGGCGCGAAAGTCCACCAGTCTGGTCTATATCGGTATAGGCGTCTTTGAAAAACGTATTGACAAATTCAGTATTTGGATGGACTGCAATCTTACCGTTGTTGGTAAGGATAAACACATTGCCTTCGAGCTCGAGCGACTGGCGATTGAGCAGTTCCTCAATTTTGGCAAGAGGAATCTCCACAGCCACAGTTCCGGCAAATGTTCCCGCCACTTCTATTTTGGTAGCCACCGAAAAACAGTAACGTGCCTCGGCTCGCATGTGCATCTCGGCATTGCTGACGTACATATTGGTAAATAGATTTTTTACTGTACCTGTCTTCATCTGATAATAGGTCTCGTCGCCCGTCTCGCCTTCGCGGTCGAGAGTGTCGCAAGTGATAAAAGGAAGACCATCGCGCATATACGACTGCATTACTATACGTCCGTAAGGCTTAAACCAGTCGGGATTCACCTCGGAATACTCCCACGTAACGGTAAACGAGCTGAAATCGGGATTTTCGGCAACAAGGTTTTTGAGCGACTGAGTAACGTAAGGCATCATGTTGGAGCCGTATTTTTCGTTTGCGGTGGCGAGCATGTTGCTGATAGTGCCGGCGGTCTTGAGCGTGGAGTTGATGTAGTCGGATATTTCCAAAGCCTTGGTTTTCGACAGTGCCGAGGTGGAAAGAGCCGTTTCGCGGATAGTGCTCTTGTATTTGCCATATATAAAAATTGCCAATCCCGCTCCGTAGACCAACAAAAGCAGGAGGACAAGGACAATGATGTATTTATTCTTCCTATTCATAATCTGCCTAATTATTAATGCAGTATAACAAATCAGTTACAAGCAATTATCAAACCATAATGCGCCGATAACAGAAACGGCATTATAATTTTTTCCAAAGATATAAAAAAATGATTAAAGGAAATGTTTTTTTGGGTGAAAAACTAAAAAATCCATTCTATTTCCTCACATTCTTCCATCCGTCGGGGACAAATCCGGCACCCCGCTTGTCGGGCAAACTAACGGGAGAGGTGAATGTGCCGTTTGTGGCTACGCCTTCGAGCCAGGAGTGTGTGCCGAAAGGACAATTATCTCCTCCGTCAAAATCGGAATAGATGGTTTCGCCCCAAGATGAAAAATCCACCGAAACGCTGTTGAGCTTAGCGCAATATTGAAACATCCGTGTACAACTGCCCCTTCCCAAAACCATCGCTCCCATTTCTGGAGCTTTGGTAAGGCTCGCGCATCCCACAAACATATTGGAATAGCACCATGGCGACAATATTTTAGCTGGCAAATTGGGCGCGGCAGTCAACCTCGAACAATTGTAAAACATTCCATTATAGCAAGCAGTTGCCAACGATGTGGCAGGGAGCTTTGGGGGAGTGGTCAATCTGACACATTCGCTGAACATCCATCGGTAGCAGCAAATAGCTAATTTGGTGGCTGGCAGTTTGGGCGGTGCCACTAAATTGGAGCAATCCCAAAACATCTCCTGATAGCACCATCCAGACAAAGTGGTGGCGGGAAGCTGGGGGGCGGCAGTAAGGCTCGAACAGCCTTTGAACATACTATAATAACAGTATTCGGCGAGCTTAGTGGCGGGAAGCTCTGGCGCGGCGGTAAGGCATCTGCAGTCGCTGAACATACTTTCGTAGCATCCGTCGGTAAGCTCTGTGGCAGGCAGCTTAGGCGCGGTGCTCATAGGGCAACCCTTAAACAACCGTATGAAACAATAATCGCAAGGAATGGCGGTCGTCGCCCCTATCCCGTCGATCAATGTCATGATATTGCCGCTGCATTTAAATGTGTCGGAAACACAGAATCGCAAAGAGTGAAAAGAGTCTTTGTTGATTCCGTCGGGGTTGACACCCTTGAAATACACGCGGCAGTTTTGCCGAACAACCACAGAATCCAAATCGTTCCACACATCCTTGTCGAAAGAGTACTGAATGTCGGGATTAACCGCGCTGCGTTTCACCAAAGAAACGGACGTTCCAGCCCTAACCTCGAAACACAGATAGTCGGGGCCGGTGGTGCATGATGTTACCATCATTAACAGCACAATGATACAGACGAGCGGGGGTTTCATCACAAATAAAATTGAATTATCATGCGCAAAGATAAGGGAAAAAAATTTTTCTCACATCCGCGAAACATAAAGCAGTACGATTGCGTATAAAAAGATGTGTTTCATGTTCGAGAATACTTCTTTTTTTAGTTGTTTAATTGAAGCGGGACAAGTTTTTTATGGCTTGCCCCGCTTGTTTTTTATTAAACACTAAAAAAATATTTCTGCATTTTATGTAACCTAAAACGCTAATTTACTTTCGGTTAATGGCAAAACAGCATTTCTCGGTACTTAGGCAAGGGCCACATCTCGTCGTCAATAATCATCTCAAGGGCATCTATGCTGCGGCGTATAGACGAAAGATAAGGTTTAACATTATTGTGGTATGCCTTAGCCTTTTCGAGATTGTCGGTGGAAGTAACGGCGTTGTTGCGGGCGTCGGTCATCTGAGCCACCTCGGTCTTGATTACGAGAATCAGCTTCGAGATAGTTTTGATGGTGTCCAAGCGGTTCTCTATCAAGTCGTCGAAACCCAAACCCTTGGTATTGTGGTAGTTTTCTGCCAAAAGGTTCTGATAGCGGATGGCAGTGGGTATAATGTGGTTGAGAGCGAGATTGGCTATCACGCACGATTCTATATGTATTTTTTTGTGATAGTTTTCGGCGTAAATATCCTGACGAGCCGATAATTCGCGCTCAGAGAGAACTTGTTGAGACTCAAAAAGTTTAATAGTGCTATCTAATGTATAGGCTGAAATAGATTCGGGACACGAAGTTATATTCGACAATCCACGTTTCTTAGCCTCAGCCTTCCAATCGTCGCTGTAGTTATTGCCCTCAAAAAGTATCGGATAAAACTCCGCAGTATAGTTTCCAAGTATTTTGAGGATGATTTCGTCGCGGTTGGCACCTGTGGAAAGGGCGGTGTCCAATTCGGCTTTGAACTTTTCTAACTGACCTGCCACAATGGTGTTTAGCACAATAAGAGGGCAAGCGCAATTGGCACTGCTGCCCACGGCGCGGAACTCAAACCTGTTGCCGGTGAATGCAAAAGGCGACGTGCGGTTGCGGTCGGTATTGTCCAAAAGAATTTCGGGAATCTGCTCAATATTCAGATTAATAGAGCGTTTGGCAGCGGCGTTGAGAATTTTACCGTCGGCTGTCTGCTCTTTCAACAGCGCGAGGGTCTTGCTCAGATGCGCACCGAGGAAAACCGAAATAATAGCCGGAGGAGCCTCGCTCGCACCAAGTCGGTGTTCGTTGCCAGCTGTCATAATAGACGCGCGGAGCAAGTCCTGATGGTCGTAGACTGCTTTGATAACATTAACCAAGAAGGTCAGGAACATTAGGTTTGAGTCGTGATCCTTGCCGGGCGAAAGCAGATTGACACGTCCGTCGGCGGCGAGCGACCAGTTGTTGTGCTTTCCCGAACCGTTTACCTCGGCAAAAGGTTTCTCGTGAAGAAGTATGCGGAAATTGTGCCTGCGGGCAATCTTCATCATCAAGTCCATCAGCAGCATATTGTGGTCAACGGCGAGATTGGCCTCCTCAAAAATTGGAGCGCACTCAAACTGTCCCGGCGCCACCTCGTTGTGCCGTGTCCGTACAGGAATACCGAGTTTGTGGCACTCAACCTCCAAATCAGCCATAAATTCTACCACACGCTCGGGAATAGAGCCGAAATAGTGGTCGTCTAACTGCTGGTTTTTAGCGGAATTGTGCCCCATAAGGGTGCGTCCGCAAGAAACAAGGTCGGGACGGGCATCGAACAGTGCCTCATCAATCAAAAAATACTCCTGCTCCCAGCCGAGAGTGGCAATCACCTTTTTGGTTTCAGGCAGGAAATAGCGGCAAACAGCAGTGGCCTGCTTGTCGATGGCGTTTAAGGCGCGGAGTAAGGGTGTCTTATAGTCGAGAGCCTCGCCGGTATATGATACAAAAATTGTTGGTATACAAAGAGTTGAGCCTATTACAAAAGCAGGCGAAGTGCAGTCCCAAGCCGTATAGCCGCGAGCCTCGAATGTATTGCGTATACCGCCGTTTGGAAAACTCGAAGCGTCGGGTTCCTGCTGCGCAAGCACCTTTCCGTCAAAAGATTCCACCGGCATACCATTGTCGAGAGTAAAAAACGAGTCATGTTTTTCTGCACTCTGGTCGGTAAGCGGTTGAAACCAGTGGGTATAATGCGTAACGCCGAGCTGCAAAGCCCATTCTTTCATAGCGTTTGCCACATGGTCGGCAAGTTCGCGGTCGATACGCTTGCCCTCGCTCATAGTCTTTTTTACCTGCTTAAAGATAGAATCGGGCAAGAATTTAGCCATCTTCGTCTGGTCAAAGACGTTGCAGGCGTAAAAAGTAAGGTTTTTGTCGTGCGAATGGTCTACATGGACAGGTTTGTGCCCGTATTCGCGCTCTAATGCTTTGAATCTGCTGATAGCGGTCATAATTGGATAATATTATTGCAAAATGATGATGCAAAGATAAATATAATTGATGATATTTCAAGATAATAATTATAAGGTATTAATCACAATATACCGTCCCACCTGGCATTCGATGCAGCGTTTTGGACGGCAGAAGTCGTTGCGAAGATAGAGAAACGCCTGTGAATCAAGGGCAGACCGCGGCTGGATGCCCAGACTTACCATAAACTTGGTAATGGAATTTTTCTCGGGAGGAATCTGTTCCAAGAACAATACCGCACGTTGAGCAGCATTTTCGTCCTTGAAATACGACGAATACGCATAGAGGAACGGGCATACAAGGTTGATTATCAAAAGATTTAGCGTATCGTTACCGAGTTTTACCAAATGCGCGTCGTGAAAGAACGAAAGCTTCTTATTATCAATGTCAATATCAAAAAGTGAATATATATCCGAAAGTGTCTCTGCCTCCATAACCTGCGAGAAAAGATTATCGTTTCGGCCCACCAGTACCGACAACTGCAATATCCTGCGGTCGGGAAAGTTGACGGGGCGGATTCCGGAAAACTTCCATACCGACGGGTCGATGGGCGTAAGACTGTATTTTTGCTTATGATAATAGTATTCGCGCTGAATATCAATATATTGCTCACCCGAAAACTTTTTTAGCGAAAAAAATCCAGCTTGTCCATAGAGAATTGCTGCTATGATGCTGATTTGATGTCGGTTTTTTTCCACTATAGAGAATGGAACCGACTGTGCCAACTGCTTGAAAGGCAGAGCATTTTTACCCAAACCGAAAGCCGAGGCGAGGGTCTGCCAAAAGGTTTCTTTCCAATCGCCGTTGTTGAGTTTAAGGTCGTCAAGCACGTTAAATGCCTTAGCTTTAAGGCGGTCGCTTGCAAGACGGTCGAGAAATGAAGATGTTTTCAACTCGCCAAACCGTTCAAAACCGCAGCGGCAGAGGTCGAAATCGTTGGTTGCAAGCAATTTGTGATAGGCTTCGGCATATTTCTGCTCAAATGGCAGCACAAGCGTTGGCACAAGGTTGCCTTTTGGATCTTTAAGAGGCTTGTCGTCTTGAAAAACTATATGGAGAATTATGTTTGTGTATGCTGGATTGTCATTATGATGATGCAGTTGCCAATGCGACGACTTTACATGAAGTTCGATGTTTCCAACCCACACAATGTCGCCGATACGTATTTGCGCGTCGGTGATGTCGGGACCAGAATCTTTGTTGGAGAATCCTGCCTTGATTATGCTGATACTTTCGCCCTGTGTGGTTCGGAGCGCAGACTGAGGATAAAGCCTGTTGAACCAGATAAAAGACAAAATTTTTTCGTTCATAACCAAATGTTTATAATTCAGTTTTTTAAAGCCACTTATATATAGTTATGCATTAGATTTTGCGATAAGCTTTTTCAAACGCTCAATCTGATTTTCCTTGCCTACTTCAAGCACCTTGATAGCAGTTTCGGTAAAATAGTGGTGCTGGGTGAGGAAATCCACCTGCTTTTGGTTCCAAGCGTCGATGTCCAAGTTGCTTCCAAGGGCTTTCAATTCGTCGTAGAGCATATTGGAGACTGGAATAAAGTCGGTGCGACCGAGATACACGAGGTCGGCATCGCAAATGATTTTTTCCATGATGGTCTTAGGATTGGGCGGAAGCTGGGTAGCCATAATCAAATCGCAAATTTTGTCGAGCTGTTCGGGCGTGTAATTCCACTTGGGAAGGATGTCTCGGGCAATCTGCGTCCCAAAAAACTCGTGGTTGGCCGCGCCCACTATGTATCCCGTATCATGGAAAAGTCCCGCGGTCTTGAGCAGCAGCAGGTCTTCGTCGCTCACGCCCTCGCCGTAGCCGATAATCTCCACCTGATTCACCACATCGATAGTGTGGCGCGTGTTGTGGTAATAGAGAAAAGGCGGAAGCTCCTTCTCCAATTTGTCGAGAATATACTCCTGCAAGTCGGTAAACTGCCGCAGGGCATAGCGTATCTGGAAAAACGAGTTGGGATAGAAACCCTTGTTAACGTTTACCGAATAGTCTTTTTTCAGACGTTTAATCTGATACATTTCCAAATCACGGTATTTTACGGGAATCACACCGCAAAATTCAGTTACAAAAAACTCTTTCACCAAGTCGTATGTAAAGACCGAAACGTTAATCTGGTTTACTCCGGCTGCTGCGGCTATACGAGAAGCGTTGTTGACGGTGTCGCCCTTGATGTCGTATGTGATTTTTTTCCGTCCAGTGGCAGTGGCTGTTACAGGACCGGTATGAATACCGATGCGGAGCTGCCAGAATTTTTCGCCGTTGGCATAAGACGATTTGTCAGAAATGGTCTGTAGATAGTCGTTCATTTCCAAGGCGGCAAGCACCACGTCGATAGGGTTGGTGATATTCTTGTCGGGTATGCCGCCCGCGCAGAGAAACGAGTATCCTATGGTCTTGCAAACCTGAAGCTTGAATTTTTCGGCTATGTCGCTGAAATGGAACATCACCTGATCAAGCTCGTCGATGGCCTCGGCAGAATTTTCGCACGCAGTAATGCTTGTTACTGCTCTGATATCCAAATACATCACCGTAACCATCTTGAACTTGAGCGCATGAGTGTGCTCACCTCCATTAGCACCGCGCATATACTGCCCCGGCACTGAGGCGAGAATCTCCTCGAGCCTCTCTTTCTCAGCCAAAACATTGTCGTAAAGGGTTGTAAGCTCCTTCAACTGCTGGCTGAGTTCGTTCTTCTCGCGGATAAGAGCGGCTACACGGTCTGCAAAATCAATATTTTCCGATTGTTCGGCCATTACATTAGTCAAAATTTCACAACCAAATTACAACAAAAATGAAAATAAACAAAAATTTTGGATAAATATTTTCACAAAAGCAAAGGGAGCTTTATAAAACGTAAAGTATTATAAAACTCCCGATAAAATATTCATTCAACTTAGTACCATGGCTCACGAGCCTATATGGTGATTATCTCTTCAAAATCCAAAGGCCTTCGTCGTTGAGACGGCTCTTGAGCGATGCGAGAGAAGCCTTGGCCTCAGCCCTTGTCTTGAAAGATTTAACAGCAACTCTGTTGTACTGACCGAAAGGAATAAGGATTTCGGAGTTGAAACCTTTGGTTTTAAGCTTGTTGCAGAGGTTCTGCGCATTGCTGTAGACTGTAAAGCTGCCGGCGATTACATAGAAAACGTCAGCATCGTTCTCCACAACAGTGGTCTCTGGCGAAAGGTTGCCCTGCTGGTCTTCGGTCATGATAGGCTCGGCTAAAGATGTGGTGTCGTATTGGGGAGCCTGGTCGCCAACAGTTGTAACATTCTCATAATTGTCGTAAGGATAATCGAGTGTGTCGGTATTGTCGCTCGATTCGTTGCCTTTGTTACCTTTGCAGCTAACTAACAATACAGCTGCCGAAAGCATTGTTAATCCTAAAAGTTTAATTCTTGACATATTGATTCAGTTTTTTATAATGTGTTTAATGTTTTAAAATTTTGTATAAAGGTAATAACTTTAGATAATACAAACCAAATTTTTTTTATTAAAAATATGTAACTTTTTAAAGAGTATTTACTTGGCTACGGCTATGGAGTAAGTCTGCTCCTTAAAAGTGGCGTATTTTATAGTCTCAGTACCGTTGGCACGTGTCATGTAGCCTTCGTATACCTGGTTTTCCTTGTCGGACGTGCAAAAATAGATCTCGCCCGCCGAGTCGAGCGCGAAATCCGTTACCGAGCAGTGTCCGTCGGTGATACGGCGCAAGCGTCCCGAATGAATATTGTAGCAGCACAGCGTAATCTTGGGGCAGATGTCTTCTTCAAGAATATCTGTTTCTACAGTGAAAACCAAGTAGTTGCCATCAGATGTCAGTTGGAATTTGCAGTAATCCGAAAAACCGGCATTGTCCACAGTGCAGAGGTCTTCGGTGTTGATTACAAACGACAGCGAGGCTTTCCCTTTGAAAAAATCGCATATATAAATACGTGATACATCGTGAAATACAAGTTTACGTCCGTCGGGCGAAAACACGGGATTGTAGTAATCGAGATCGGCATCGAGCCAGTCAATGTCATACACTCTGCCGTCTTCCACATTGTACAAAACGGGGCGCCAATGACTCAGTTCAGTTTCCTGACTGTTGAGGACGATATACTTGCCGTTATTGTTCCACGAACCCATGTAGACGTTGCGCTGAGGAATGTCTAAAACACGCGTTTCTTGCGAGTCGATGTCGATAATCTTGATTACACGCTGCCCAGGGTGGCTGTACGACGAGTATGCGATACTCTTGCCGTCGGGTGAGATGTCGAGCTGTGCGCTTTCGATACGCAACTTGGCAAGATTTTCAAGCGAATTGCCGTAATACACTGTATTATATAAGGCTACAGCGAAAAAATAATCGGGCTGGGTATTGACCTGCGCGGGCTGGACATCCTGACGCTCGCTTACAGGCTCTGGCTGGCGCAGAGATGTGTCAACAGACACATTGTCGTCGCTGCCAACGTTAGAAGCTGCCTGCGAGTATCGCGACACACATCCGGGAAGTATCACTGCCAACGAAAAAAGGGTAAACAAACGGTTCATACTATAGGTCAAAATAGAATAGTTAGTTAAAATGCGTTGCAATAATAATAGTTAGAGGTATTTAAGACTAAAAAAACTCACATAGGCATCCAAGTCGACAGATGACTGCAGCAGAGGAAAGTTGGTGCGGTTAATTACAAAAGGTGTGAAATCTGATTCGGGTTCGAGACTCTTGTAATTGTTGGTAACAAAACGGCGGTAAAACTCCAAGGCGGAATCCTTGCCAGAAAAAGTGGATACTATCACGAGCTTGTATCCGCTATCGAAATTCTGTGTGGTAACGTCGGTTTCGAGATAGTTGAAATCAGCACAGAACTTCTGGACGACATATTCGCTCTGAGCCCCGTTAGGAGTGTCTTCTTTGTAAGCTAACACAAAATAGTGTGCGGCGGTATAGAGGGTGTCGAACCGCTGAATGTCAAAACGTCCGGAATTGAGCGACTCGAGCTTGTTTTTGGCATATACTATCAGGTCGCTCTTCGGAAAAAGCTTGACAAATTTCTCCAAAACCGAAGTCATGGCGGTAACATTCTGCAAACGTCCATGGGCGCGAGCTTCGAGATAATAGAAGTTCTCAACTATCTTAAGGTCGGAGTAACGGCTCTCGGCAGCGTTGCATAGCGACACGCAATACTGGTACTGTCCCTCCTGAAAGCTGTGCAAGGCAAGATTGTACTGTGTAAGAGCCGAATCCTTGCGGGCTTGTACATTCTTCTGATAGTTGGGGTCGCCGAGTATCTTGGCGTATCCGCTCTCGGGATAGGAAGATATAAGCTGAGTTTTGTTGTAGTCGGCAAGCGATTTTTCGCCTTGGACATTGTACAGCTTGTAAAGCGTATATAGCGACTGCGGCATCAGATAGTGGTCGGGAATCTTCTGATTGAGGTAAAGAAGTGTTTCGATAGCCTTAGCAGGGTCGTTCATCTTCTCGTAATATACATCGGCGGCGGCAAACCACGAGTCTGCCTCGATATTCTTGGAAACAGTCTTTGCCGAATCTGTAAAAGGGAGATTGCGGAGATAGTACTCGGGCATTTTGTTGTTGAGAGCCGCAGAAGCGGTATCCTTTATCTCCTCGGTTACGGGTTCTTCCACAAGCTCCACGTTCTTGTTTTTTCTGCGCCAGTTGTCCTCCAGACGGCGTTGTCCCCATTTTTTCAAAAATTCGGACTTGCCGTAGTTGAGCGACGTGGTGTTGTAGAGATACCATTTGCCAGCGAAATTCGGATTACCGTCCTGACCTGTGTACTGCACATTATAATTGTTGTCGCCGCCTGAATAGTAGTGCTGGGGCGAGTTGGCGGCTGCCTCTTTTGCAGCAACATCAGCCAACAACTGCGTAACTATCTGGTTTCTCCGGCTTTCGGGCATCGCAGCAACACGTCGTAGACTATCCTGATAGTTGGCGGAATTGATATAGCCTGTAAGCAGCGAAAGGTTTTCCGATTTCTGTGCTATTTCCTCGTAATCGGTGTAACTCTTTGGCAAATACGACATTGTGCTGTCGTAATATTTCTGCGCGTTGATATAGTCGTGACTGTCGAAATAGATATTGGCTGAGGCGAGATATGATTTTGCCTTCTGAATATCGTTTGAATGGCTAGCGTGGGCGGATTTTTTGTAGTACTCAAGAGCCTTGGATGTGTTTCCCTTGCGGCGTTCCACCTCAGCCATTGCGTAATAAATCTGGTCGCGGAAGTCGGCGTTGTTCTCGTCGCGGGCGAGCTTGTCGAGTTCGGCGAGAATCTTCTCGGTGTCGGCGTCGTTGTCGAACACCGTGGCGAGATTGATTTTGGCGTTAAATACCGTAGCGTAGTCGGGATTAATCTTAATCACCTCCTCGTAGTTTTTACGCGCCTCGCCGTAATTGCCGCATCTACGGTTCAAATCGCCCAAGATATAGATAAGCCACGCCCTCTTGTTCTTATTCTTGGTGAGTTCCACCGCCTTTTTGAGCGATTCCACAGCCTCGGGATATTTGCGTGTGGCTATGAAAATGTCGGCAAAGGTCATGTAGATGCCACGGTCAAGTTTTTTGGGATGGCGTTTGTCGTTATGGAGCTTGGTGATGTTCTCGAGAGCTTCGGTGTAGTTTTTCTGCGCGCACATGGTTTTGGCGAGCCACATCTGCGCCTCAAACTTCGACGGTTCGTGCTTGAAACGTGTGGTAACGAGCCTCAACGCGCTTTCGGCGCGGTCTAAATCACCGGAAACATAGTTTGCCTTGCCCATAAGCAGATAGGTGTCGTCGATCCAACGGCAGAAATCAGGCTTGTTGTAAAATTCGAGTTCGTTCTGATCCATGCCGCCACGCCCGTAATGCTTTTTAGGCTTGACAGTGATGGAGTGGGTAAGAATATTCTTGCCGCACTTCTGCACGCACGACTCCATGTCGGCACGAGCTAAGTCGGCAGCTCCCGGGGCGTCGATTTTAAATACGGGCAGAATCTCCGTATAATCGCACATCAGCGAAGTCTCAATCTTGTCGATACCCTCGTTGTAATACTGCGAAGCGTTGAAATAAACGTTGTAATGCGCCGTAAGATTGTGAAACGAGCGTGTGCAGGCAGTGTTCTTCGAGTTGGAACACCCTGCGGCTACTACCGACGCGCATACAGCGGCACTAAAAAATATCCTTTTAACAAAACTCATAAAAAAGATTTATGCAAATTCCTCGCCCACAATAAGTTTGTAGCCTTTGCCGTGAATATTGAGAATTTCGATATGCGAATCTTCCGAGAGTTTTTTCCTGAGCTTGGTGATGTACACGTCCATGCTGCGGGCGTTGAAATAGTTGTCATCGTCCCAAATCTGCTTGAGTGCGTAATTTCTTTCCAACACCTTATTAATATTAGAGCAAAGCAGACGTAACAGGTCAGACTCCTTGGTGGTGAGCTTTTCAGGTTCGCAATCCATAAACTGGAGCTGCTGCTTGTTGCAGTCGAATGTGTACTTGCCTATTTTGAACACCGAAACAGTCTCGGTTTCCATAGCACCCGAGCGGCGGAGTACAGCCTCGATACGGAGAAGGAGCTCCTCCATGTTGAACGGTTTGGTGATATAGTCGTCGGCACCTATCTTAAAGCCTGTCAGCACGTCCTCTTTGAGATTCTTTGCGGTTAAAAAGATAATCGGAACATTGTCGTTGATTTCGCGAATCTCCGAAGCGACTGAGAATCCGTCTTTCTTAGGCATCATGATGTCAAGTATGCATATATCGTAACTACCTGAGCGGAAACCGCTTATCGCTTTTTCTCCATCGTTAAAAAGGTCGGGAGCGTAACCTTTGGCCTCGAGGTACTGTTTCAACAGCGAACCTAAGTTGATATCATCCTCGGCGAGCAGTATGTGAATAGTTTTTTCCATTTCGTTAGAATATTTAGTGTAAAAAATTGTTACTTCAAATTAAATGGCAAATATATATAAAAAGTTGTTCCCTTGCCAACATCGCTTTTGATTCTTATTTTGCCCTGATGTTCGTCCACCACGCATTTTACATAGCTGAGCCCGATACCGAACCCCTTGACATTATGAATGTTGCCTGTATGAACGCGGTAAAATTGGTCGAAAATATGTTTTTGACTTTCGCGCGAAATGCCTATGCCATTGTCGGTTACCGAAATTTCAATGCCGTTTTTTACGTTTTCGGTAGTAACCTCCAATTTGGGTGTGCCTTCGGTATATTTTAAACCGTTATCCAAAAGATTGAAAATCAGATTGGTAATATGAACCTCATCGCCATCAATCAAATCGTCGTTGGCTTTAAGGCGGGTTATAATCACGCCTCCACGGTCTTTAACTTTGAGGTCGAACGAGTTGACAACTTTTTTGATTATCTCATTAATATAAAGCTCTTTAACCTTCATACGCACCTTACCGCGCTCAATAACAGCCATTTGCAAAACACGTTCTACCTGATAGCCAAGACGTTTGCTCTCGTCTTCTATCACCTGCGAAATATGGTCGAACATCTGTTCGTTTTTCAAAACTGTCTTATCTTTAAGCATTTGCGAGGCAAGCGAAATCGACGAAATAGGTGTTTTCAACTCGTGCGTCATATTGTTGACAAAGTCGGTTTTCATCTCGCTGAGTTTCTTTTGGCGGAAAATTATCACGAGCGTTGCCACAAAAGTGAGCATAATAATAAGTGTAAGTGCAAGCGAGGCAAATCCTTGACGCGAAATAGAATTGAGCGAAACCTTGTTTTCGTCGGGGAAATATACCACAAGATAGCACAGCGGCGACACTATGTCGTTGGGATAGAGCGTTATCTGATAGGTTTGCGGCACAGAGTCGGGGTTGAATCCAGCGGTTTTAAAATAATACTGATTGTCTTCGCCTCTGATAGCAAAATCGTAATCGGCATCGATACCGTTGCACTCAAACTGCTTTTTAAGATGCTGGTTGATAATTGGAGGCGAAATGCGGTCTTCAATGTTGATTTTTTTACGAATCAACTGATTTACAAGATTTTCAACGAAAACAGTTTTATTGTGAATACGCGCCATCACCTTTTCTTGAAACTCTTCGCGGTCGATAGTCTGTTCGGTAGGAATTTTATGGTCGTCCGATTGAAGTATCGACACAGTGGCAGAATCGCTACTGAGCACAAGGATTTTACCCTCCGAAGTATCGCGGAGCATACTGTCGACAAGCCTACGACCGTGCACATTGATATTAGGCACAGGCTTGCCCACCGAAGCGGAGTCGAAATTAACGGCGATAACCTCGTTTTTGAGATGCGTTACCACCTCGCTCTCCTCCAATTTTTGCACAACGCCATAAAGCGAACGGTTTACCGACGCACTAAACTGCTGCTTGCGCATTTTCAAAGCCTCCTTAAACCACGACACCTGAATATAAATCAGCCACACCATCGTGAAGGTCATCACACAAGCCAATGCAAATATCACTTTTCTGCTCATTGTACTCTTGATTTTCAACGCACAAAGGTAATAAAAAAAAGAAGATATGAGCAAAAATAATTGGCATCTCATATTTTTTTTGTAACTTTGTGGCAAACAAAACAAAGAATAAGAAAACTATGAAAGTTAAACAACGGAGGATAACACAATGGCAGCGCGTAAATATCCCGTAGGCAGGGCTGATTTCGAATCAATCATCAACGAAGGATTCATATATGTCGACAAGACAGAACGGATGTTTGAGATGATTGGCAGTAGAAAGTTTGTGTTTCTTTCTCGTCCAAGACGTTTTGGTAAATCATTATTATTAAACACCTTACAAGCCTATTTTGAGGGGAAGAAAGAATTGTTCAAAGGATTGAAAATATATGAATTGGAAAAAGATTGGACAGAGTATCCTGTGATTACGTTAGATATGTCGGCAGTGAAAGACGAAAATATCGATGTGATGTCAAAGGCAATAGGCTTCCAATTAGAAGAATATGAAAAAAAGTATGCTGTTGCAACAGACCAAACTCTAAGCAATGGTGCACGATTCTACCGTATTATTAATTCAGCCAAAGCTCAGACTGGGAAAAACGTGGTAGTTCTCATTGACGAATACGACGCTCCGTTAAACGCACACTTGCACGACGGGAAGTTAAAAGAGGTAAAGATAATACTTCAAAACTTATATCAACAGTTGAAAGTGTGCGAAAAAGAGGAAAAATTTGTTTTCATAACAGGAATATCAAAATTCTCCCAAGTTTCCATTTTTTCAACGTTGAATAACCTATCAAAAATATCAATGTGGGAAAAATTCTCCGACATCTGTGGCATTACCAAAGACGAACTTCTAAGTAATTTCAAAGAAGACATCAAAATGTTGGCAGAAAAATACAAATGCAGTTTCGATAAGATGGTACAAATGTTAGAATATCAATACGATAGTTACCATTTTAGCGAAAATTCTCCGGCAATGTTCAATCCCACAAGCATTCTGAATGCGTTTGACGAAGGGAAACTCGGCAACTATTGGTTTGAAACAGCCACATCTAATTACATTGTTGAACATCTCAAACGCCACAACGCCAACATACAAAGACTCGTACCTAAGACATTGTTTGCAGATGATTTCAATGTTTCGCCCGAAGACAAAGATTCTCTGTGGCCAATTCTCTATCAGGCAGGCTACCTGACAATCAAAGGATTTCTTGAAGAAAGGAAGCAATATATTCTCGACTACCCCAACAACGAGGTACGCATTGGAATGATGCAAAATATGATGTCGTACTACTTTGAAAAAGACATTTCATCGAGTCGCAACTCAATGACTGACTTCTACTTTGCTCTTAAAGAAGGAAATATAGACGAGGCTTTCACATACCTAAAAGACTACCTATCGGAAATTCCCAATATTCTCAACAACAAAAACGAAAAACACTTCCAAACTATACTATATGTTATTTTCACTTGGCTCGGTTTTTACACTGAAACAGAGGTAAACACCGCTGTTGGAAGGACAGATGTAGTAATCAAAAACGCCAAAAATATATATGTATTAGAACTAAAAGTTGACGGTTCGGCACAAGAGGCATTAGATCAAATCAATTCCAACAACTATTCAATTCCATACAAATACGACGGTAGAGAGGTTGTTAAAATTGGTGTCAACATCACATCCAATAAAAAGGCAAGAACGATAGATAATTGGGTGGTAGAAAAACAAAAATAAAGTACAAGTTTTTAGATTATTAAGATAACGAATTTAAGCAAATGTTTTGGCAAAAAAAGAGTGTTTAACAACCTCTCAATAGAGTTTCAGAACGAAATAATTTCAATATTCTTGAACAAGAAATGAAAGACACGGTGGCGAAGAGGAGGATAGAAAGGCTTGAATTGGAGTGAATTATAGCGCTACGACACAAAATCAAGGCTAAGACGCTACGGTAAATTCTCCCCCTCAAAAAAATTTTTCCTTTTTTCACTTGCATATTCCGCAAATCTCTTTTATCTTTGAAATGCGAAAAAATAGTATCAAAATGGATCAAAACGAATCACTCAAAAAAAACAAAAACCGCGATGCGATTATCAAGATTGCAAGGCAGGTTTTTAATAAATACGGGTACGACAAAACCCGCATGGATCATATTGCCAAGGCGGTAGGCAAGGGCAAGAGTTCTATTTACTACTATTTTAAAAGCAAGGAGCAGATTTTTCAGGCTGTGGTGTTGAAAGAGGCTATCGCTTTCCGCCGAAATATGATCGACTCGAT
>JAFYFR010000025.1 GCA_017543645.1 Bacteroidales bacterium | reverse complement strand
TACTATACTTCAATTAGGCAGCGAGAGCATAATCGTAATTATTGCCAGTTAATTTTTTGTAACCATGATTACGGAAACTGTTACCTGTTCCGGCATGCTTACATGCTGACCTTGCACGCCGTCAAAACCAAAGTCAGCCCCATTAAGCGGTGCAAAGTTACGCAATATTTTTATATTCGCAAAATATTTGCGAGATTATTTCTTCATCCGGTCGAAATTTAGTCCTAACGTAAACCTTACTGTATTTTGCAATGGATTTGACGCTGTGGTAGTTACAAGATAGGAGAAATCGAACGAGAACACGTTGAGTTTTAATCCCACGCCGAAGGTGAGATATTTGCGTCCGCCTTTGTCCTTATGTTCTGAAAAATAACCCATACGTCCAGCAAAAGTCTTTGAATACCAATACTCTAAGCCCATAGAATAGGAAATTTCCTTTAGCTCCTCTTTAAAGCCGTCGGGAGCGTCGCCAAACGAGCGGAAAATGCCTACGGGAACAGAAACATCGTCGTCCTTGCCTTTTACAATGGTGTCGTTAACGCGGATCGGAGGCGTGGGAACGAGCAGTTTGTTGATGTCGAACGTGGCAGTAAAGCTGTTGTACTGGTCGAGTTCCAATGTGTATGCCAAACCAAGCTTCATATTGGTGGGTATAAAGTTGGAGTTGTTTTTGGTATAGCTCATCTTAGTGCCAATGTTGCTGATATTTGCGCCCAAAGCAAGTATGTGGGTGTGCTTTGAACCCTCGAAAGCCTTGTTGTAATAGACTGCGAGGTCGCCTGCAACAGCATGACCGGCGTGTGTCTCATCCGAATTGTTGACAGTGATGCCGCCTGTAAGGTTGCTGTAGATATAGCGCATAGTGAGCGATGCCGAAAGGTTGTCGGATAGTTTCATCGAGTACGAACCGTCGATAGCAAACTCCTTGGGATTGTATTGTTTAACCGTAGAGCCGTTGTAATCGGTAAAGGTCATCTCGCCGAGCGAAAAATATGTAAGAGAGTAGCCAATTGCCTGATTTTCTTTAATTTTGTTGAATCCGGCAAGATAGCAGATGTTCATGTCGTCAACATAGCTTTTGAGCCAAGGGATATACGAGAGCGAAACGCCCATCCTGTCTTCCGAAAAAACATATTTGGCGGCATTCCAATGCTGCGAGTTTACGTCTGGCGAAGTGGCCACTCCCGCATCACCCATTGCTCCCGAACGGGAATCGGGCGCGATAAGCAGAAAAGACGCTACTGTGCTGATGATATTGTTTGATTCTCTGCCTATTACGTCGGTTTGCTCGTCGCCTTTCTGTATTTGCGCATTAGCTATTGAGGGTAATGTAAGCAATGCCGCAGCGATAATCGATTTCAAATTAAAATAGTTGTTTGTATTCATTTCAATAAGTTTTTAGGGATAAAGTTACACACATATCCAAATTTTCAAACGTTCAAAGGGCAAATATATTATAATTATTTTAAATAAAGCAATTTTTCGTATGCGGTGGCTTTTCTACCTTGCGAATCGCGTATCCACAGACGGTAGACATACACTCCGGATGCAATTTTGCTGCCAAAATCGTCCTTACCGTCCCACTCTATTGGCTCACTGACGTTTCCAGAATAAGATAACGTCCCCGAAAGCGTCTTTACATGCCGTCCGGCTAAGCTGAACACTGTGATTTCGTAGTACAAGACATCGGTCGGGGCGTTGTGATGGAAAAGAAAATTCGTATAGTCGTTAAAGGGGTTGGGATAGTTAAGCAGACGTGTTATCTTTAGGCCGTCGGCTTTCTGCACGGTGAACGACAGCTCGGCATAGCGCGAATTGTTGTAACTATCCCATGCTTTGAGCTTTATAGTGTGCGTTCCTTCCTCCAAATCGATGATTCTGTACTCCAACGAGCCGCACGAATAGGAATCGGAATCGGTCTTGTAAAAACTGTTGAGCGACACAGGGGCTTC
>JAFYFR010000024.1 GCA_017543645.1 Bacteroidales bacterium | reverse complement strand
GTGGTCGTCCACATTGGGTTTTCCAAGAGCGAGGAAGTCTTTCCACGACATGTTCAAACGCTCGGGATAGTGTCCCATGTAGGTAAGAATCATATCCTCGGGGAAAGAGTCGTGTCCTGCGGGTACTGGAGTGTGGGTTGTGTACAAAGTAGATGCACGGACAATCTCCAATGCCTCGGTGTATGTGAAGTTGTGCTCCTGAATCAAGTTGTTGAGGCGTTCGATACCCATAAGGGCGGCATGACCTTCGTTCATGTGGTAAACTTGCTTTGTGATGCCGAGCTTTTTGAGTGCGCGGATACCGCCTACGCCGAGAAGCATCTCCTGTTTCAAGCGGTTTTCGCGGTCGCCACCGTAGAGGTGGTGAGTTACCCAGCGGTCTTCGTCCCAGTTGCCTTCAAAGTCGGTGTCGAGCAAGTAGAGGTCGATACGGCCAACGGCTGCCTTCCAAACTTTTGCGCGGAGCTTGCGTCCGGGGAATGCAACTTGTACTTCCATCTGTTCGCCTTCTTGGTCTTTTACAGCGGTGATGGGCAGCATACGGAAGTCCTGCGGAACATCTTCGGCAATCTGGTCGCCGTGTACCGACAGTCTCTGACGGAAATATCCGTAACGGTAGAGCAAGCCAACAGCGCACATATCCACATTGCAGTCGGATGCCTCTTTGAGGTAGTCGCCTGCGAGGATGCCGAGGCCGCCTGAGAATATTTTTAACGAGTCGTTGATGCCGTACTCCATACAGAAGTATGCTACGCTCGGGCCTTTGGCGTTTTTCTTATCGTCCATATAGGCACGGAATTTTGCGTAAACGGCTTCGTACTTAGCAAGAAATTCGGGGTCGTTTTCTAAAACGGTGAGACGGTTGAAATCTACCATGCGGAGCAACGAAATAGGATTGCGTCCGCTCTTTTCCCACAGGCCGTCGTCGCCTATGGTCTGCCAAAGTTCTTCGGCATCGTAGTTCCAGCACCACCAGAGGTTGTACGACATCTCTTCCAAGCCTTTGAATTTGCCTGAGAGGTTGGGCTGTACCTGAATGTTTCTCCAAATTGGTTTGTTCACTTTTATTTCTTTTATGTTATACGGTTCTGATGAATATTTTGAAAAGTCGGCATTGTCTACGCGAGGTTTGGATCTCTCCATAGCGGTGGCGTATGCCTTGATATAGTATTTGTTGAGGTTTTTCCAGAGGAACTGCTGCGACAGCTGATATGCGGCCTTGCGGTTTTTCTCGGCTGTGGCTTTCTCGGCTGTTACGTAGTCAATTACAGCGTCGGCAAGTTTCTGGCATACCTCGTGATAGTTTTCGTCGGTGCGGTGAAGCACTGTAACGGGCTTTGAATCCTTTGGCATAATGCCTTCGGTGTATTTGCCGAAGCCTGCGAGGTCGGTGGTGATAGTGGGCACGCTGAATGCGATGCTCTCCAGCGGCGTGTAGCCCCAAGGCTCGTAGTACGAGGGAAACGCCGTAACGTCCATACCTATAAGCAAATCGTAGTAGGGAACGTTGAAAATGCCGTCATCGCCTTTGAGATACGAGGGTACAAATATCAGTTTTATTTTGTTCTCGGGACTGTTGTCTAAGCCTAACTGTTTGGCTCGGTTAACAATAGCGTCGTATTCTACGTGGTGAAGTCCGTGAGTAAGGTATTTGTTGTATTGGTCGTTTACCACCGTTGCCGAATTGTCCGACAATGCTTTTTTAAGGTCTTCGCGTGCGCCGTAGTTGTTGGCGGGAACCATAATGAACGCTAAAAGGTCGTTCTTGAGCTTGCCGCTGTCCATAATGTTTTTGAGCGCGTCAAGATACACATCAATACCCTTGTTGCGGTATTCGTAGCGACCGCTTGTGCCAAGAATCTTGGTGCTGTCGGTGAATTTCTGATTGAACATCTTGGATGCCACTTTGAGCATAATCTCGCGGGCGGCTTTGCGTTTCTTGTCAAACACAGTGCCTTTGGGAACAAAGTCGTCTTCAAATCCGTTGGGCGTAACGATGTCTACCTTGCGCTCGGTAAACTGCAGACATTCCTGAGCGGTAATGTCGCTAACTGTGGTGTATCCGTCGGCGGTGAGGGCAGATAGTTTTTCGCAGCTCTGCTTTGCCACCATACCGAGCTGACGTGCTTTCTCGTCGCCGTTGTATGATTTGAGCGGTCCGTAGAGCGGCTGACCGTTGCCAGCAATGCTTCGTCCGATCGATGTGGCGTGAGTGGTGAACACCGACGCAATTTCGGGTGCGTATTTTTCGATGTAGAGAATGCCTGCGCCGGTCATCCATTCGTGGAAATGGGCTATAACGCGGTCTTCGGGTTTGAGGTTGTATGCGCAGAAGCTTTCGATAACCTGACCGGCTGTGTATCCGAAAATTACAGGCTCGATATATCCCCAGTCGCCTGAGATAGAGTCGAGCTTGTAGGTCTCCCACAGTTCTGCAAAAATTTTGTCTTTCTTTGGAACGTTGGCCGAAAAGTCTACGAGGATAACGATAGGTTCGCCGATAATATTCCAACGTCCGATTCTAACGCGCTGTCCCTTGCGTTCCAAAGTGTGTTTCCAGTCGGAGAAGAGGGTTTTGTCTTCGCGGAATTCGGGGTTTTCCTCATTGTTTCGCCAGATATCGGGACCGAGCATAATCAGATGGTCGCCGAATTTTTCTTTCATAGTCTGCGCCTTGGTGGAAACGACGGTGTGTATGCCGCCTACCTTGTTGCAGACTTCCCAACTTGTTTCAAACACATAGTCGGGTGTCAGTTCTTTTGATGCCATAGTTTTTTTAATCGTTAATAAAAACCTGTTTTAAGGCGGACAATGTTCCGTCCGCGGCTGTTGTTACTAATATTACTATAATATAAGGTGTGGAGCTTTAAAGAATCCACCCCTGTTTTTTCAGGTTTGAAAGTTAAGGATTTTTTTTGTAACGTCGTATCTCTTGGAAGTTATTTTTTTTAGATTTTTTTTAATTATAGTGAAATACGTATTGGAATGTGCTATTATGCCCAATTTACTAACTTCAAACCCGGGATCCTTGCAAAATGTTTTGTATTGTCGGTAACTAATGTCATATCATTTGAAATTGCGGCAGCGGCTATCAGAAGATCGAAATTGTCTATTGGTTTTCCATTTTTTTCAACGTAATATCTTATATCTGAGTATGTTTTAATTGTGTCGTACATAGGTACAACCTTTATAAGTGTTAAAAGGTCTGCAATTTCTCTAAAATGTCGTTCTTGATGGCTTTTTACCGCGCCAAAATATAGTTCCGCAACAGAAATTTCTGATATAAAGCAATTTTCAGGATCTATTTGCGATAATAATTGTGTAATATTTCTGTGCTTTTTAAAATAAAAAATACAGATATTGGTGTCTAATAGGTATTTAATCATCAAAGGCTATTATTTTTCGATTTTCTCTATTTGTTTCTCTTCCTTCTTTAATAGTGCGCAAAATAATTTCAGCATCAGGGTCGTTTTCCCAAATGCCAGCAAGTGAGGTAAATCTTTTTTTGCGTTCTTCTTTTGTCAGCGTATCATCGTATTTGGGTAACTTACCTTGGTTGAAAATAGGTTGAGTGTCGATACCCTCGATTTTTTCCGCTGTTTTTTCCGACAGCCATTGCCAACTTTCGCGGCTTAAAGGTAGCGAAGTTAGTAGTGCAAAAATATTTTCTACAATTCTTTTGTCTGATACTGTGTCCATAATATGGTTTTTGTTTTTTTGCAAATATACATTAATAGTTTGAATAATTGGTTATCATTATCATTTTTTTTGTACCTTAGCACTATCAATTTTATCAATTATGGCCAAAAAAGTGATTTCTATATCGTGTCCGCAATGTAAAGCCACTGATGCACAGTTGCTCAGCGACGGTACTTATCAGTGTAAGTATTGCGGTACTCGATTTATTATAGATGATGACACTGTTACTCAGAATATTAATATCAATGTTAACGTTAAACACGAGCAACAATATTCAAACGTAAGTCAGCCCACTGTTCAACATCGTATGCCC